>DATANL010000386.1:0-2764 GCA_036266295.1 Pyrinomonadaceae bacterium
CAGCATAAGTTGTCTCCGAATATTCAGGTGGATAAAGCGGCGGGATTATACATTGTCGTAGGAGCGCAGGCATCCCTGCCTGCGGGTCGCCGGCATCCCTGCCGGTGCTTTTGCGGCAGGCTGCCCGCGACCCGCACGCAGGGATGCGTTCGTTCCTAACAAAAATCGGCGACCGCGTCGACAAATTTCCCAGGATGCTCGGCCGGCGGCAGGTGGCCGCAATTCCGAAACACGATCAGCTTCGAATTCGGGATCGCGTCGCGCAAGCGAAACGCGTTATCGAGCGGAAAGTGATCGTCCTGGTCTCCCCAGACGATCATTGTCGGCTGCCGGATCAATGAAGCCTCGCGTTCGATCCGGTTGGCGCTCCAGGCTCGCGCGGTGCGAATCATCGCTCGATGCGTATTCGCGGCCGCCAGCAGATGGTGACGCGACGCGACCATCTTTTCATTGATCGGTTTCTGCATGCGCCGGTACATCGCCTGCATTCGCTTCCTCAGAATCCAACGCGACCCGAGAAAGAGCGGCGTGGCGATATCGCCAATCAGCGGCAGGCACGAAACGCGCAATAGGAATTTCTTCTTCGCATCGTCGTTGGTGACCGCGCCAATCATAATCAGCTTGTGCACCCGATCGGGATAATCGAGCGCCATGGTCGCGGCCACCGCGCCACCGTAAGACGCGCCCACAACGATCGCTTTCTTGATGTGCAGACGATCCATCAAGCCGATTACCGCGCGTGCCTGTTCGACGATCGAGTATTTGGCATCGGCAGGTTTCTCTGAATAACCATAGCCCGGTAAGTCAGGCGCGATGGCGCGAAAACCTCTGTGGGCCAGCGGCAACAGCACGTGGCTCCAAATCGAATTTGATGAGATGAACCCGTGGATCAAAATTAGCGGCGTAGCGTCTTCATCGCCCGCTTCCTGGTAATGCATGCGCACGCCGTCAACGCGCGTGAACCAGGAACATTCAGGGTTGTAAACGAATTCGAGACTGTCGGGCCAACTCACATCGCGAGGTCGCGTGAGTAGTTTCGTGGCGACTGCGCCCGCAACCACACCGGTGAGTCCGGCAAACAAATATCTCTTTTTCATCGGCGCGAATGTTAACAAGTGAGAAGCGTCAGTACCACCTGCTTGTAGCGGGTGGTTGATCTCGGAGGGGTTCGCTTCTTCGCTAACGGCCCGCTCCCCCACGCCGTACTGACTCTTCAGTTAACAAGCACTACTTGCGGGTGCACCAACTTCCGGGCCGCATCATAGATCCCGACGGCGATTAGTTCGCCGGCTACATTTTGCATCCGCACGCGTTGTTGGTCCTGATGATCGGAATCAATCTCCATGTCATGTCCATGCGTCACCCGCTTCACGTCGCTTTCGTTCATCACGATGGCTGGTAGATGTCCGACCGTGGCATCCAACGAAATGATCTGATCGGTGACCGCACGATCGTCCGCGAGATCGGCTAGCCGTTCCAGCGTGATCGCCGATTCGATGGCGAAACGACCCGCGCGTGTGCGTCGCAAGGTCGCGACGTGTGCACCAATGCCTAGCCGCGTGCCCAGGTCTTCGGCGAGGGTCCGCACATAAGTGCCTGCCGAACAGATGATGCGGACCTGAAGGTCTGCGGTGCCGTCGGCCTGGACCCTTAATAATTCACCATTCACGGCAATCGCATCGAAGCGACTGATCGTCACGGCCACGGGCTCTCGTTCGATCTGTTCACCACGCCGCGCAAGTTCATAAAGCCTCTGCCCCTTGACCTGCTTCGCCGAGTACATCGGCGGTATTTGCGAAATCTCGCCGCGTAATGAAGCCATCGCAGTTTCGACATCTTCGGCGCGTAAGCTCGCAGCGGCTTGCGTGTTCGCCGGAACCTCCACTCTTTGCCCGGTGACATCTCCAGTGTCCGTCGCGTAGCCAAACCTGATCACCGCTTCATATTCCTTTTCGTTGCCGCTCAGGAATTGCAACAGGCGCGTCGCCTTTCCGACGAGGACCACCAGTACGCCGGTCGCGAATGGATCGAGCGTCCCGGTGTGGCCCACGCGCCGCTCGCCGATGATGCGCCGCACCCGCGCGACGACGTCGTGCGAGGTCAGACCGGCCGGTTTGTCGATGATGAGCGTGCCGTGCATCCCGGAGATTGTAATCCCCTGTGTTCCTCTATGTCCTCTGTGGTTAAATTGCGCCGCACTATCGAACACACTGAGGCAGACATTCTGAGACAAAGACGAAAACCGAATCGCGAAGCTGAGGATCAGGCGCCCCTCGATCCGGCAAAAGCCCGCGCGCGGATCTTCCAACGCGCGGCGAAGCTGCTCGCCGCCAAACAACGTTCGGTCGAAGAACTGCGCGAGCGCTTGTTGGAAAGCCGCGGCGCCACGACGGCCATCGTCGAGGAAGTCATCGCGCGCCTGCGTGAGTACGGTTATCTCGATGACGCAAAGTTTGCGCAGAGCTACGCCAGCTTGCGTTTGCGCGAGCGGCCGATTGGCCGAAGACGGCTCGAACGCGATCTGTCATTCAAAAAAATCGACAAGCAAACCGCCAACACGGCGCTGGATGAAGCATTCGCGGCGACTCCGGAAGCCGAGTTAATTGAACGCGCGATCGCGAAACGCATTCGTCTGCGCGGCAAACCAAGATCGCGAGCAGACGCCAAGAAACTTTTCGATCACCTGCTGCGACAGGGATTTGGTTTTGAATTAGTGAGCGAGCGCGTGCGGAGTTTGTTGAAGGTCGACGCGGACGAATAGATT
>DATANL010000387.1:0-1732 GCA_036266295.1 Pyrinomonadaceae bacterium
ATCTCTGTCACGATGTTGTTTTTTGGATTGACGGACTTGTTCCGCGACTGGTGGAACGGCACGTTCGAACCCTCGCGCAATTTGAAATTCCTGATGATTGTCGCCTACGGAATCGTTCCCTTTGTGCTTTCGTTCCTGGGCGGCTACATGGCAATGCAGGAGAGAAGTCGTGAACCGGAGGTTGACGATCTCGCCGATGCCCTGGGTCGCATGACCGAGTCCGATCTTCAGGATGTCTGCGACAGAGTCGGAGAACACCATACGATCACCCCCGAAAACCGCGCAAAGGTCGCGCGGGCGCTCACTGTTGCTGCGGAGATGAATAACGGGATGGGCACGCTGACGCGCGCGATTCGCGCGGTGAGTCCCGGGTCGCTGGATTAGCTTTCAATATCAGGAAGGAGCCACAATCTCCTCAATGGTCGCAGTCTGAAGTGAACCCCATCGGTGAGACACGACAATTGACAACAAACTCGATTTTTTTGTTAATCGCCGTCGGGCCTGTTGGAACGGTGGAAAACTGAGCACGTTTCTTTGCTCAGTTTTCCAAGCAGCTGTGGAAATCATAAAGTAGACGCCGCGAAGCGTCCTTTGACGATTTCCTCAGCTGCGGCGGTTTCAACAGGCCTTCTGTTCTCAAACTCGACCGGTGAGTCATAGTTCAGGGCCGAGTGCATCCGTTGCTGGTTATAGACCTCCTCAATAAATGTGCCAATACATGTTTTGGCATGGTCAAAATCTAAATAGCGCCGCCCGTTAACCTCTTCCACCTTTAACGTTTTGATGAAGCTTTCGGCCCACGCATTGTCCCAGGGATTCCCGGGCCTGCTCATGCTGATGGTGATCCCGCAGGACTCCAACCGCTTCACATAGTCTCCAGACGCGTATTGCACGCCTCGGTCCGAATGGTGCACCAAGCCTGGGGCCGGCCGTCTTTCCGCTAAGGCCATTTCCAAGGCTTGTGTCGCTACGCCGCGTTCCAGACGTCGGCTCAGATTCCAGCCGATGACGCGTCGTGAGTAAACGTCGAGAATGACCGCAAGATAAATAAATTCCTGCTGCAGGCGGACATAGGTGATATCCGCGACCCACAATTGATTGATGTCGCTGACCACCATTCGACAGGCCAGATTGGGATAAACACGCCAGCTATGATCGCTGTCGGTGGTCACCACGAAGCGGCGACGGCGCATACTCAGCAGGTTGTCTTCTCGCATCAGTCGCAAGACTCGCTTGTGATTGACTACCCAGCCGTTGTTCTTCAGAGCCCGGGTAATCGGCCGATAGCCCCCGCGGTGACGCCTGCTGAGCGCCTCTTTCTGGATGGCGTCGCGCAGCGCTGTTTCTTCAATCCTGGGCTCTTTTTTCCGCCAACTTCGATAGTATCCGGCTCGGCTCACGGCCGCTGTTTCACACATCTGCCGGAGTGTTGGTCCCTCGTTGCCTTGCATCTGCATCTGCGTTCTTATCGTTTCGAAGATGCCGCTGCGCCATCGTCGTTCTTCTCCTGGCGTAGCTCCTCGACTCGACGCAAGGCCTTTCCTAAAAAATCTATTTCCAGCTGTTGACGCCCTACCAGCCGTTCCAGTTCCCCAATCCGCCGTTGCTGCGCCGCCTCGATCGAGTCCGCACTCCTTTGCGGCTCTCCTTTTCTCCTTCCGACGTCGTAGAGCGCCTCCTCGCCCTTTTCTTCAACGCGCTTCTTCCATTGCCACAACAGCTCCCGGCCCAG
>DATANL010000388.1:0-4299 GCA_036266295.1 Pyrinomonadaceae bacterium
ACGCCGAAGATTACGAACCCGGATATCTATCAGCCGTCGCCGGTTGATAACGTGAATGCCGGCCCTACGGAAACTTCGGTCACCGGCAATTCCAATTCAAATTCGGCCCAGTCGGAAGATCCTGAGGCGATGAAGAAGACCATTCGCGGGCTCTCGAATCAAGTCGATAAATTGAGCGACAAGCTTAACGAGATGCAGGCGTCGCAAGCGTCGATGGTTGACCTCGAGCGCTTGTCACGGGCCGAGCAGCGTTCCTCGCAGTTGCGGACCGAACTGCGCGAGGTGCAGGGAAAGAAAGCCGATCTCGAGGCGCACGTCGAACAGGTCGAGAACGATTTGAAGCCTGAGAATATCGAACGCGCAGTGGCGGGGTATGGCACGACCCGGCCCGAGGAATTGCGCGCGCAACGCCAGAAGCAACTCGAAAACGATCGCACTCGCTCACGGCAACAGATAGATCAATTAGCGGCGAGCGAGAGTCGCATCCAGCAGGCCATCGCGACGTCGGATGTGGAAATTGATCGGCTGCAAAAGAAGCTCGAGGCGGCTGACAAGGCGGCGATCGAGAATGCCAAGACGGGTTCGCAGCCGAGTCCGACACCGACGCCTTAGGAATCGACCGGCAGGATGCCGGCGACCCGCACGCCGGGATGCGTGCGCTCCTATGTCGACTATTACCCAACCCGATCTGTATCGAATGATCGGCGACGCGAACGCGCGCGGTGAGCGTGTGGTCGTGGCGACGGTTGCTCACACGCGCGGCTCGACGCCCCAGCGACGCGGCGCGAAGATGCTGTTCTTTGAAAACGGCGAGACGGCGGGCACTGTCGGCGGCGGCTGTGTCGAAGCGGAAGTGTGGGCCGAAGCGCGCGAAACCATGCGCCACAGACGTCCTGCGCTACATCACTTCTCGCTGACCGCCGACGAAGCCAGCGAAGAAGGCATGGTGTGCGGCGGCGCCATGGATATCTTCATCGACGTCTGGCAACAACCCGATGAGTCCTAACATCCCCTCGGCCAAACAACTTAATGACGATGTGCGGGCAGTCCTTGAAGCAGGTGCGCGGGCGGTGCTCGCTACCGTGATCGAGTCAACGCGTCTGATCGTCGGCGCCAAGATCCTGATTCGCGATGATCAGGTGGTCAGCGGCGATTTCGGGAATGAGAGCCTGAATCCAGCGTTAATCGCTGAAGCCGCCAGGTTCCTCTCAGGGCGCGATGAGGCGAGCACAATTCGCGTCAGTGAAATCGCGCCGCAATTGACGGACTTAGCTGACTCGTCGCTGCTGTTCGAACGCATTGAAGTCGAGCCGAGACTTGTCATCGCCGGCGCTGGTCACGTCGGCGCGGCGCTCGCGCGATTGGCGGCGCTGGTTCGCTATCGCGTGACGTTAATCGACGACCGGGCTGAGTTCGTGACCCGCGAAACGTTCTCGTCACCCGCCGAGAAGTTCATCGAATTGGTTTGTAATCAGAATTGGGCTGAAGCGATTCGTGACTCCGTCGGCAGCGGTCGCGGTGTTTCAATCGCAATCGTCACGCGCGGGCACAAGCAGGACGAAGATTGTCTGCGGGCAGCGCTAGCCGCCAATCCGGATTATGTCGGCATGATCGGCAGCAAACGCCGAACGAACATCGTGCTCGACAAATTGCGCGAAGAAGATTTCGCCGCAGAGCGTTTACAGAAAGTTCGCGCGCCGATCGGGTTGGACATCGGCGCGGTCTCACCTGAAGAAGTCGCCCTGGCAATCCTCGCCGAAATCGTAGCCGAACGGCGCGGCGGCCGGGGCGGATCGCTTTCAGTCTGGCGACGCGTCTAGTTTCGCGACCGCAAATATTCCGCCGGCAGAGGATTCTTATCATCCTCAGCCTGCCAGAAGATCGTCACGATCCACCAACGCTTGCCGTCATTCATCAATTGAAAGCTGTTGATGCCACGGGCGAAAGGCTTTTCTTCATCCCTGTTGTGTTTCGATTCGTACGTGCTGAAGATGTGCGCGATGTTGCCGAATTTTTCGACGCGCCTTGAAATCTCGCGTTCAAAAAATCCGTTCTGCTCGAGGAAAGGACCAGAGCGTTGGATGTATTCTTCGGGCGTCAGAACGCGCGACAAAGCTTCTCCGGTGGGGCGCCGGCCGGTCGGAATCAGGCGGGCGCCTGGAACGAACAGCGACCGAAATCGATCCCAGTTTCGGGTTGCCTTGGCGGGACCGGAAATTACGTCGTAAACGGCACCGATAATTGAGTCCATCGTCGCCACGTCCGCAGGATTTGCCGGTGGAATCGCGGCAGCCGCCGATTGCGCCGGCGATGCCTGCGGCGTCGGTGTCGGTGTTTGCGCCTGAATACTCGCCGCCAATCCCACCGCCGTCACGACGACTAACAACATAGCCGCGCGTGCGAATAACGAAACGTTCATTGTCATGACCTCATCTTCCGAAAAAAACTTCCATTGAGCCGGGATGTCTCGTAACGATGAGGCGTTTACGTGTCGACGCAAGCAAAAGTTTCCCAAGGTTGGCGCAATCGCCGTGCGGATGTTATTAAATTGTTCATGTCTGCCCGACAACCGACGGAGTTAAGGCGCGAACGCGGCTTGAGCGAGATGTTTCGCGCGCTGCGAAATCCTAACTTCCGTCTGTTTTGGGCCGGCGCCTTCCTTTCCAACATCGGCACCTGGATGCAGGCAGTCGCGCAGGGCTGGCTGGTACTGCAACTTTCAGATTCTCCTTTTTGGCTCGGCGTGGACGGCTTTATGGCGACGGCGCCGGGGCTTTTTCTCACGCTGGCCGGCGGAGTCTTTGCCGATTTGATCGATCGGCGGAAACTTTTGATTTACACCCAGGCTGTCGCCGGACTCTCAGCGCTGACGCTGGGCGTGTTGGTGATGACGCATGTCGTCCAGGTGTGGATGATTCTTTGTCTGTCATTCGTTACCGGCTGTTGCATGTCGCTCGCCAGCCCGTCTTACATGGCGCTGGTGTTTGATCTGGTCGGACACAAAGATCTCGCGAATGCGATCGCTTTGAACTCGACGCAGTTTCAGTTGGCGCGGGCAATCGGTCCGGTTTTCGCGGGCCTGGGATTCAAATTCTTTGGCCTGGCCGGTTGCTTCATCGCGAACGGAATCTCATTCGTGTTCGTAGTGATCGCGATGGTGCTCGTGAAATTCAATCGGCAACCGGCAAGTAACGGCGCACCCGCGCGTTCAGTCAGGCAGAAAGGCGTGTTTCTGGGTGATCTCGTTGCCGGCTTTCGCTACGTGGCCGGCCGGCCGCGAGTCTCGACGTTGTTGATAATTTCAGCCGTCGCCAGTTTGTTCGGCGCGCCCTACATTTACATGACTCCGGTATTTGCCCGCGACATTCTGCATGTCGGTGAAACCGGTCTGGCGTTGCTGCAGGGAATGGCGGGTGCGGGCGCGTTGTTTGGAGCGCTCTTTCTCGCCTATCTCGGAGACTTCAAACACAAAGGTTGGTTAGTGCTGTGTGGTGTTTTGGCCTTCGCGATTTGTCTGGCCGGCTTCTCGTTATCGACCAACATAAAATTGTCTCTGTTCTTCTTGTTTGCCCTGGGTTTCGGCATCGTGTGTTCGGTGGCTATCACCAATACGCTGCTGCAAACGCTGGTCATCGACGAGATGCGAGGCCGGGTGAGTAGTATGTTCGTGCTCTCGTTCATTGGCGCCATGCCGATTGGCAACTTGATCGCGGGCGCCGCGTCGCACCGTTTCGGGGTGCAACACACGCTGGCGGCCGGCGGCCTCGTCATCGCGCTGTTCGTGACGACGGTCGGTTTAAGTAACCCGCGCCTGCGAGAGTTGTGATCACCCGAGACGCGGTTTTGTTAATTGAGCTTTGATATGCAAAACTCATTCGAACCAATGATCCGCAGATTCAGCTTCAAAATCCTGTTTGCGCTGGCAGTTGCCGCGAGCTTCGGATCCGTAATTTGTCATTCCCAAAACGGCTGGACCACCTCGCGGGTGACTTCCGGTGGGAAAGATTTGAATGCTGTTTATTTCATCGATGCGAAGCGCGGTTGGGTTGGCGGCGACGGCGGCTTTCTGGCCTACACAGATGACGGTGGCGCGACCTGGGTTGAGCGACGGTTGGGAACGGACCACGCCGTCAACGATGTCTACTTTACGAATAAAGAGCACGGGTTTGCGTTGACCGGTGGGAGCATTTTTGAAACATCGGACAGTGGTCACTCATGGAGCGAGAGCCGCAAGTTTCTTCCGAGTGAATTCAGCGGCGCGGTGCCGGAACTTTATAGTCTGCGATTCAACGGCAAGAA
>DATANL010000389.1:0-3734 GCA_036266295.1 Pyrinomonadaceae bacterium
AGGCCGTCCAGCTTTCTGACAACAAAGATGCGGACACGCGTCTTTTTAATCCGGCATGGTCTCCGGACGGTCAGCGGACAGCCTGGCTGGCTTTCGAGCCCACGCAAAAAACGTCGAGCGTTTGGCTACTCGCCGACGGGCGGCAGCAACAGCTCTATCATTCCAATTCAGTCGTTGGGATCGTCGGGTGGTCTGGCAATGGACAGGAATTGATCCTGAAAGAAATAGCAGCTCGGGACACTGCGCCTAACACGCCGGTCGACGTAATGCTGACAGCGGTTTCGATTCGCGACGGCAAACGACGATCGGTCGCCACGTTGCCGACGACGTATTTTCAAAACATCAAACTTGCGCCGCCGCGAGATCAGATCGCCTACGTCGCGAGACAAGAAGGCACGGACACACTTTTCGTGATGCCCGCCACCGGCGGCGCCGCGAAGAGCGTCTTGACGAGCAGCGATCAGCGCGTCTACCTGACCGCCATTTCATGGTCGGTTGACGGCAAGACGATCTACTACGGCAAGCAGTCAAGCTGGACTTTGTTTTCGATGATCGACAATTTCAAGTAGCCTCAACTCAACTCTCGAAAGGAAGAAATAATGCCAACCAACCCCAAGGAATATGTAACCTTGCGCACCATGCTCGACTCTCTGGAAGTCGGCGCCCTCCGCTATTTCCTCAGCGGTGAGGGTTTGTCGCAACCTCGAAAATTCGAGCTTCTGAAAGGGATGCTGCAGCCAGTGATCGACGAATTGTGGCATCCACTGCAGGCGACCAATAAACCGGAAGCCGAAGCTGAGTGTCCTCCCGGTTATTTCGATTGCGATGGATGCTGTGTGCCCTACAAGTGTCCGGATCTCTCAAACCAACCAAAGCCACGGGCAAAATCGGCAAAGCGAAAGAGATAGAGAACCCGGTGTTTTCAGAAAGCACCTCGAGCAATTAGCGCGCCCCGTGCGGGCGCATTTCATCAGGAGGTAACCATGTCACGATTCTTAATGGTGGCAGTCTTATTCGTGTGCGGTTTGTTGGGTTCCGCGGCCGCACAGAACCGGGCAAGCTTCACTGTCGGTTCCGCCACCGCAACGCGCGGGCAAAAAGCGACCGGCACAATCGAAGTGCCGGCCGGCGTCGATGCAGCCCTCAGCATTCCGGTCGCCGTCTTTCACGGCGCGAAGCCGGGCCCGGTCCTGGCGGTCGTCGCCGGCTCGCACGGCACTGAATACACATCGATCATCGCGCTGGAGAAATTGATCGCCACGCTCAACCCGGCCGAAATTTCCGGTACGGTGATCATCGTTCCACTGATCAATATCCAATCGTTCGAGCAAAAAGTTCCGCACCTGAATCCGGTCGACAAGAAAAGCATGAACCGTTGGTACCCCGGCAAGATGGACGGCACGCAAACCGATCGCGCTTCATATCTGATTACCAAACAAGTCGTCGAGCAATCTGATCACTTGATCGACCTGCACGGCGGCGATCTCGATGAGAGCTTGCGGCCCTACAGCTATTGGACGAAGACGGGGAATGAAAGGCAGGACCAGATTTCGAAAGAGATGGTGCTGGCCTTTGGACTCGATCACATCATCATTTCAGCCGACCGGCCGAAGGATCCGCAGGCTTCTCGTTATCTCGAGAACACGGCCAGCACTCGCGGCAAACCATCAATCACCGCCGAAGCCGGTTACGCCGGCACGGTGGAGACCGACGATCTCAACGCGCTGGTCAACGGCTGCTTGAATGTGATGCGCTATTTGAAAATGCTGCCCGGTGCACCCACGGTGGTCGAGCATCCTGTGTGGATCGAAAAAGTCGTGACGGTGGCGAGCGATCAGACGGGGATCTTTTATCCTTCAGTCAAACGCGGTACCTACGTTGAGCAGGGGATGAAGATCGGCTACGTCACTGATTACCTGGGCAAGGTTGTCTTTGAAGCGCGCGCTCCGGTGGCGGGAATTGTCTTGTACGTCTGCGCGGTGCCGTCGATGACGAAAGGCGCGACGATCGCAAACATTGGCGTGGTAGCGAAGTGAGTAGCGCTAGAAGCCCAGACGTTTGCGAAGAGGCAGCATGCAACCCGAAGGGTTGCCAGAGATTAGCCGATGGTCGGAGCGCAGCGAAGACCACCGGTACCGTCGGTTCCCCCGCGCGCACCCTGAAAGGATGCTATACAGCCCTGCGAGAATCTTGCACCCCTGCAGGGTGCTGGTCTTTCGATGCTTTCCGGTGGTCTGCGCTACGCTCCGACCACCGGCTACTCTCTCGCAGCCCTTCGGGCTGCAGTTTCAGATGAGTCAACTAAATGAATTACTTGACGGTCGAGTGTGACACAGAACGCTATTGCCCGATCGCCGGTGTGGGCGGTGGACGCAACTCGTAATTCTTCGGCGGCTCGGCTCCCATCAAATACCGAACGAAATAATCCCAACGCCGGCGCGTCATGTAGTTGCTTGCAGTGCCATAGCCGTGACGTTGATTCGGCAGCAGCAACAAATCGAAATCCTTGTTTGCTTTTATCAGCGCATCAACGACCAGCAGCGTGTTGTACGGCGGCACATTGTCATCCATCGTGCCGTGCGCCAGCAGCAGGTGGCCCTTCAGGTTCTTGGCGAGACTTTGATTCGCCTGATCGTCGTAGTTCGTTTTGCCGTTTGCGTCTTTAGTCAGCAGTCCCTGGTAGCGCTCGCCCCAATCGTCTTCATAGACGCGGTTGTCGTGATTGCCTGATTCGGAAATGCCGACTTTAAAGAAGTCCGGATAACGAAACATCGCGTCGGCCGTCGCAAAGCCACCGCCCGAGTGACCCCAAATCCCGACCCGATCGATATCAATCCACGGATAGCGCGCGGCGAGTTCCTTCATGCCGGCGATCTGATCGGGCAGAGTGTTGTCGCCCATGTTGGCGTAATAAAAGTCGTGAAATTTCTTTGAGCGCAGTGGATTGCCCATGCCGTCGATCTGCACGACGATAAAACCGAGTTCGGCCAGCGCCTGAGAGTCGCCGCGCGCCGCTGAGAACGAACGGCTGCCGACGCTGCCACCCTGTGGCCCGGGATAGATGTTGTTGATGATCGGATATTTTTTCTTTTCGTCGAAGTTCGTCGGCTTGTACATCAAGCCGTAGAGATCGGTTTGCCCATCGCGCGCTTTGACCGTGATTGGCTGCGGCGGCTTCCAACCAGCCGCCACCAATTTTGAGATGTCAGCCTTCTCGATAGTCGCGATCAGTTTTCCGTCAGCGGCGCGCAAAACGGTCGTGGGCGGCTCGTCAGGTTTGGAAAAATCGTCGAAGAATAAACGGCCGGTTGGCGACAAGACGATCGAATGATTCGCATCCTCGGGCGTCAGCAACGTCATGTTCTTTCCGTCAAAGCCGATCCGATAAAAGTGGGCGAAGTAGGGATCGCGGCCTTTCTCTTTGCCGTTGGCGAGGAAGTAAAGCAGCCGGTTTTTCTCGTCAATTTTCAGCAACTGCGTTACGGGCCCATCGCCAGTGGTGATCTGGTTCTTCAACTTGCCCGTCGTTGCGTCGTAGAGATATAGCTGACCCCAATTATCGCGCTCGGAATACCAGACGACTTCGTTTGATGCCGGCAGGTAATGCCAATTCACGCGGCCCTGGCCCGATTCATATTGCGTCGTCACCGTCTCTTCCAGCACGTCGCGAATTGCTCCGGTGGCCGCATCGGCGATGCGCAGTTGCGCGCGCTTGTGATCGCGCGAAGTCGAAA
>DATANL010000390.1:0-3154 GCA_036266295.1 Pyrinomonadaceae bacterium
GATTTGGATTGGTTGTCCCGACTGTCGGGACAGGGTCGCGGCGAGTACATAAACCAATTAACAAAGGAGAAAGTAGTTTGGTAACGGTTACGATGAAAGAATTGCTGGAGGCCGGTGTTCACTTCGGCCACCAGGTACGTCGTTGGAACCCGAAGATGAAGGAATACATTTTCGGCGAACGCAACGGCATTTACATTATCGACCTGCAAAAAACGCAGAAGATGTTCCGCGAAGCGCTTCAATACGTCACTAACATGGTGGCTGAAGATCGCGGCAAGACAGTTTTGTTCGTCGGCACCAAGCGACAGGCACAGGACGCCGTGCGCGAGGAAGCCGAACGCTCAGGCCAGTTTTTCATCAACCAGCGTTGGCTGGGCGGATTGCTGACCAACTTTCAGACCGTGCAGAAATCAATTAAGCGTCTGAAAGATCTCGAAGCGATGCAAACCGACGGTCGCTACGAGAAGCTGACCAAGAAGGAACGCATCAAACTCGATCGCGAGCGCCTGGGTTTGGATAAGACCTTGTCGGGAATCAAAGGCATGAATCGCCTGCCCGATTCGATTTTCGTAATCGATGTGCGCAAGGAAGAAATCGCGGTGGCGGAAGCGAACAAGCTGGGCATTCCGGTTATCGCCGTGGTCGATACCAACTGCTCGCCTGAAGGCGTCGATTACATCATCCCCGGCAACGACGACGCGCTGCGCGCCGTGCGACTTTTCGCTTCGCGAATTGCCGATGCGGTGCTCGAAGGACAGCAAATGCTGACCGAAGGCGGTGCGACAGCGGAAGCTCCTGAAACATCGGGAGCTGCACCAGCGACAGCCGCGGCGGCCCCCGAAGCGGAACCGAAAACTGAAGGTGGAGTTGAGGCTGAAGCAGCCCCAACTCCAGCCACAATGGAAGCGCCCGCCGAGCCGGAAGCAGCTAAAGAAACCGAGAGCGCGGAGGTTCTCGCCGCTAGTTAAGACAACCGAGCAAGATCAATTAATCGGCGAGCGCAGCCTTCCAGCGGAACCCCGCCAGGCTGCGCATTTTCATGAGTAACATAGACTTTAGTCTGTGACTAGCGCGATGACTAAGACGTCACAGACTGAAGTCTATGCTACGAATTCAAGGAGAAGATAAGTAATTATGGCAGAAGTAAGTGCAGCCGCTGTCAAAGCGCTGCGAGAGAAAACCGGCGCCGGCATGATGGATTGCAAAAAGGCGCTGATCGAAGCTGATGGCAACGAAGAGCGTGCGAACGAGATTCTGCGCGAACGCGGACTTGCGTCGGCAAAGAAGAAGGAAGGCCGCGTCGCCTCTGAAGGCGTCGTCGGTTCTTACATTCACATGGGCGGCAAAGTCGGCGTGCTCGTCGAAGTCAATTGCGAGACTGATTTCGTCGCGCGCGGCGAAGAGTTTCAGCAACTTGTCAAAGACATCGCCATGCACATCGCCGCGGCCGAGCCGCGCTATGTTTCGCGTGATGAAGTCACGTCTGACGTGCTCGACAAGGAACGCGAGATTGCGCGCAAGCAGGCACAGAATGATCCAAAGAACGCCAATAAGCCCGAGCAGGTAATCGACAAGATTGTCGAAGGACGGCTCAATAAATTCTATGAAGAGTTCGTGCTGCTCGATCAGCCGTTCATCAAAGAAGCGTCGCAGACCGTCGGCGAAATGGTGACGGAAAAAGTCGCCAAGACCGGCGAAAAAATTACGATTCGCCGCTTCGCTCGTTACAAGATGGGCGAAGGTCTGACTAAACGCGACGACGACTTCCAGGATGAAGTAGCGAAACTGGCCGGCAACTAATACCGTTCGGGGTACGGCGTGCGGAGTTGAGGGGTTCAGGACTCTCTCCGTTCGCCAACTCCCGAACTCGCCGCTGAACAAAATGACCACCGAAACCACCGATTCTCAAGCCTTCCATCGCATCCTCCTCAAAATCTCCGGCGAAGCCCTGATGGGCGAAAAGAGTTTTGGTATCGACGTCAAAATTGCCCGCGCGGTCGCCGATGAAATTAAGCAGGTCCACGCACTCGGTGTGCAGGTCGCCGTGGTCGTCGGCGGCGGCAATATTTTCCGCGGTGTTTCTGCCAGTGCCGGCAGCATGAACCGATCGTCAGCTGATTACATCGGCATGCTGGCGACCGTGATGAATGCAGTCGTGCTACAGGAAGCCCTCGAGCAGGTCGGCGTTAACACCCGCGTGCTATCGGCGATTGACATCCCGCAGTTAGCCGAGCCCTTCGTCCGCCGGCGCGCCATTCGCCACCTCGAAAAGGGACGCATCGTGATCTTCGCGGCGGGCACGGGCAATCCGTTTTTCTCGACCGACTCGGCCGCGGCGTTGCGCGCGCTGGAAATCAAAGCTGACGTGATTTTGAAAGCCACGAAGGTCGACGGTGTCTACTCAGCCGATCCGATGAAAGATCCGACTGCGACTAAATTTGATTGCATCACTTATCTTGAAGTTCTCGAAAAGCAACTTCGGGTGATGGATGCGTCGGCTATCTCGCTGTGCATGGACAATAACCTGCCCATCATAGTTTTCAGCATGCGCACCGACGGGAACATCGTCCGCGTGATCAAGAACGAACCCGGCTTCGGTACCCGAGTCTGCCTCGAAAAACCAATCGCACAGTGACAAGTGACAAGTGACGAGTGACAAGATAAAATCCGCCGTGCTGTCACGTAAGTCGTCGCTCGTCGCATGAATGAGAAGATCTAAGTTTTCAAATATGGTGAATGGTGACAAGAGAATTTCGCAACTGCTTGTCACTTGTCATTCGTAACTTGTCACTGACCCTATGAACGACAAAGAAGTCATTAAAGAGACCAGGCCGCGGATGGAGTCGGCCATTGATGATTTTCGGCGCAAGTTGGCCACGGTCCGCACGGGCCGTGCGTCTGTCAGCCTGCTGGACGCGGTCATGGTTGATTACTACGGCACCATGACGCCGCTCAATCAGATGGCGTCGGTGCATGCGCCCGAGCCGCAGATGCTAACCGTGCAGCCCTGGGACACGACGCAACTCAGCAACATCGAAAAGGCGATTCGGGCCGCCGATCTCGGTCTGAATCCTTCGAACGACGGCAAGCTGGTGCGTATTCCCATTCCGCCTTTGACCGAAGAACGTCGCAGGCAACTCGCCAAACAGATTCA
>DATANL010000391.1:0-14620 GCA_036266295.1 Pyrinomonadaceae bacterium
CTCGCGGAACTTCACGACCTACAACTATCAGGTGCTGCGCGACGATGTGTTCATGCTGGGCCGTGACGGCACGGTGACGGGCAATCGGATCGCGCCGGTGCGGTCGTCGAGCGCGGTGCTGGTCAGTTCGCAAAATCAGAATCGCGAATGGATTTATTCACAGCAGCAGACGGTTTCAGCGGAAGGATTTTCCGGGCAGACCTTCAATACTCATGTGCCGCACACCGTGCGCGCGAAGGAAACCAGGACGTGCACGGACTGTCATGTTGCCAAAGCCAACGACAACAATGCATGGATGGCCCAGGTGCTTCTGCAGGGCACGAACTTCGTCAACTTCATGGGCCGCTATGTTTATGTTGCCGCCGATGATTCGCTCGATGCGGTCGTGGCGACTGAACGATCTGAACCGCAGGCCGTACTCGGAAGCACGCTTCATAAAATCGCTTACCCCGGTAATTATCAAAAGTTCGTCGACGGCGGGCGCGAGTTGCGCGAGGCTTATGACCACAAGGGAAACCCACGGGCGCTCGGCGTGCAGTTGCGTGGTGAGTATGCGTACGTGGCGGCGGGTGAAGGTGGCCTGCGAGTTTATGACGTCGCGCAGATCGATCAGAAAGGATTCTCGGAGCGGATCACGACGGCGCCGGTGTCACGCTTCGGACAAAGGTTCTGGGTGAAGACGAAATATGCTACGGCCGTGGCCGCGCCGTCGACGCTTGCAATAGATCCGGCGCGCTGGCGTATGACGACAGACGGCCGCATGGTTTCGCCGGATGAGGCGCTGAAGTTGCCGCCGGAACAACTGCTAAATCAGGAACAGCCGATTCATCCGCTTTACGCTTACCTCTACGTGGTCGACAAATCCGAAGGACTGATCGTCGTGAATGCGGCGACGCTGCTCGACGGAGATCCGCTGAATAATTATCTGAAGCGGCAACTCGATCCAGCGAAGTATCCGAATGGTGCGTTCAATCCGGACGGAAGTCTGAATGATGCGAACAACATTACGATTGCCGGGACGAACGCGTACATCACGACCAGACGAGAATTGGTTGTCGTCAGCATCGACGATCCTTTGAATCCGAAAATCGTGAAACGAATCGGCGCGCCCGACCTCAACGGGCCCAGCGCGATCGCGATTCAGTTTCGCTACGGGTTTGTGACGGATGATGACGGCCTGAAGGTTCTGGACGTTTCCGATCCGCGCGAGGCTCATGTGATAAAAGGAGCCTTCGTGAAGGCCTATCATGCCAACGACGTTTATGTGGCCCGAACTTACGCTTATGTCGCAGCCGGTAACAACGGCATCTTCATCGTCGATGTAAAGAATCCGGAGCAGCCGTTCACGATTCAATCTTTCACCGCCGGCGGACAAATCAATGATGCCCGACAGGTGAAGGTGGCGATGACTAACGCGAGCCTGTTTGCGTATGTCGCCGACGGCAAGAACGGCTTGCGCATCCTGCAACTGACTTCGCCTGAGACCATGCCGACTTATGCAGGCTTTAGTCCGAAGCCTGAGCCGCAGCTAATCGCGACTTACCGGACGAAAGGCGCAGCGTTGGCGGTCTCGAAAGGTCTCGACCGCGATCGCGCGGTGGACGAGAGTGGTAATCAGATCGCTGTCTTCGGCCGGCGGGGCGCGCGGCCTCTTACCTTTACAGAAGTGCAGCGAATGCTGCGCACAAAAAGAGGCGCAGGCGAATTCTTCACCGTGTCCGACGAGCCGGCGACCGCGCCGCGCAATCTTCAGAGCGCGTCCGCGATCGGGTTACGCGGCCTGATTGCGGCGTTGATTGGATTCGTAATGATCACGTGCTTTGCCGTGAGCTTGAGGAAGCAGTAATCCGCCACTGGATGTCTCTGAAGCTTACTTTTTCCATTGAAAGACTGCCGCAGGTGGTTTGGCGCTCACAATGCTGTTGCAAAATCCGGCGTCCGCCGCTAGATTCATGCGGCTAATTAAATCTCACTGGAGGTATTTCAGAAGTGCCGACCGGAACGTGTCCAGAGTGTGAAGCCGACGTCCACGTTGATACCGACGCAGACAAAGGCGAGACAGTTGAGTGCGAAGAGTGTGGCGTGCAGTTGGAGGTCGTAGGTCTCGATCCCGTTGAATTGGATATTGTCGAAGAAGAAGAGGCCGATGACGACGAGGACGACGATGAGTTTTGATTAGTGAGCGGTGAGCAGTGAGCAGCAAATCGTTTTGGTACTGCTTTCCGCTCACTGCTTACTGCTCGCTGATTGATATCCCGTCCTGCTCTGCCGCAAGGTGAGCCCCGCCGGACCTTCAATTCTAATCGTGTGAAATTTTCCGTCCTTGCGGTTTTGCGCCGGAGGATAGAACCCCATGACATAAGCTGACGCAACTTCCTCGGCGATAGCGCGGAAGAGCGGACCAAGATCGCGTTCGCTGGCATAGACGCTGCGCCCGCCGGTCTTTTCAACCAGCCCACTCACATCTAAAGGCGTCGGCAACGGCACCATCTGGGTCGAAGCGAGCACGCGTGTGTATGACGGCATGGTGACGACATAGACGCTGGTGTCGGCCACGTTGGCGCGTTCGATCACCGTCTCAGGCGACACCGTGTCGCCCACCGGGAAGCCATCGGTAATGAGGACGACGGCGCGTTTGACGGCCTGGTGTTCCTTTATGAGCGGCGCGTGGCGCGCCAGCATTCGCACGGCATCATCCACCGCATCGTAAGCGTGTGTCGACATGCCATTCGATTCGTGTGGCAGACGTTCGAAGGCCCGCTCGAGTTTGTCACGATCGCCGGTGAGCGATTGAATCGTTTTCACATTCATCCCAAAAGTCATCACCGCAAAGACGGCCGGATGATCGGCAAGCTGCCGAGAGAATTCGCGCATCGCGTCACCAACCCGCGCAGCCTCTTCGGGTGTCATGCTGCCTGACACATCAATCGCGAACACGATGGCGACCGGTCGCGGTGAGCCTTCGACCTTTTCAAGATTGAAAGCGGCGATGGGACGTTCAATGCCGTCTTCGAAAAGTTTGAAGTCTTCCTTCCTGAGGTTGCGCACCAGGTGACCTTTGGAGTCGAGCGCGACGATATCCAGCGGAACCAGGTCCGTATCGATTTTGATTACATCCTGCGGCTCGTTCTCAGCCGGCATCGCGCGGCGCGGGCGTTCCTGCGGCGATGATGGATTCTGCTGGGCGAAAGTCGTCAGCGCGAGCCACAATGACAGTGATGCACCGATTATTATTGCCTGCCATGTGGAAGGGCGGGACATAAAGATTGGGGAGATTATACGCTGGCGCGGAAGGGCGCGCCATTTGTGAGGCAACCGCCGGTCCCTGTCCGGCTTCGTAAATGTCCAGGCTGCGCGATCATCCGAACGAAAGGAGCGCGGTCGATTCAGAGGCTCGCTAAAGATTTGAAAGTCGTGTTAATTTCAACCAGGAAAGCCGACCTGCCATGACCGTTATGAAATCAATATTTTGGTCCCTTCTGCTGCTGATCGCGTCGTCGTTTGTTTGTGCCGCCCAGGACAAATCTACCGCTGCCATCAAGGGCAAGGTCAGCGTCGAACGCGGCTCGCCTTCGGGCGTCGGCGTCCTCTTGCTTCAGGGCGAGCAAGAAGTTGCGCATACCGCGACCGACAAAAAAGGCGACTTCGCGCTTTCGCGTATCGCGCCCGGAAATTATCGGGTCAAATTTCGGAAACCGGGGCTGGCGGTCGGGACCATCGATGACGTGCTGCTGAAACCGGGACAGACTCGTACCTTCAAAGATCTGATGTTGAAGATCGATGAAGGCTCGATCACTTTTATTCGCGGCAGTGTTTTTAGCGAAGATGGTCACAGCGTTCCCGGCGTGCGCGTCGATCTGGTGCGAATCGTCAACGAGAACTCAGTCCAGAAAATGGACTACCGCATCACTGGTGAGACCGGCGAATTTGTTTTTCGTTTGCCGCCGGACACCGGCAAGTATCGCCTGATCCTGAAAGCTGACGGGGTCGAGCCTTCTTCGAAAGAAGTTGAAGTTGAAATGGCGGCAGTTTATCGAGTGGCGCTGACTTATAAGAAAAAGCCTTAATTCAGTTTCAAGTTTCAGGTTTCAAGTTTCAAGTTGGTGCGAACTTGAAACCTTAAACTTGAAACCTGAAACTCGTTTCCATGTCCGAGCGCGAAGAATTTCTGACTGCGAAGCAGCTGGCTGAGATTCTGCAAGTCAGCGAAACGACCGTGCGCCGGTTGGCCCAAAGGCGGCGCATACCTTCAGTTCGTCTCACTCCGCGAATCATCAGATTCCATCTCGATGCTGTGAGAGATGCCCTCGAAGTTCCGCGCGTCAACACCCCACACAATATTCAAACTGATGACGCCCAGTTGTCGTTTGAAGATTTGCTTTTGAGCTAGGAATGGAGTCAGTACCATCCGCGTAAGCGGATGGGATCAAGGACCTCTTTCCGAAGTAAACGTGCTTATCCCATCCGCTGACGCGGATGGTACTGACTCCCTTGCGGTGCTATCGCCGCGCGCCGAGCGGAATCGGCACCCACTTGTTGTTTTGATAGACGAAGGCCTGCGGTTTTCTGATCGGAAAGCGTTTGGCAAACGCCGGATTGCTTTGCAGGAACCGATTGATCGTCGCGGTGTCTCCGGTGGCGACTCGCCAGCTGCCATCTTCGCGCACCAGATACTGTTGCACCACCAGCTTGCCGTCTGCGTTCAAAGGCTTAACGTGCGCGTACATTGTCGTGTCGACGACCGCGAGATTCCCGGAAACGCTCACCGATCCAATGTCGATCTTTTGGAGTTCAAAGGTGTCCTGGGTCCGTTGCAGTCCCTGCGCCAGGCGTTCCCGCGTCGTGCGCGAACGGGCCGACGACGGCAGCGCGTCATACAGTGACGAGTACTCTCCATTTTTTAATTGATTGAAGATGCGCTGAACGGCGGCACGCACGTCTGATTGATCAGATGGCGCGGCGAGTGCTGCACTCGATGTGATGAGCAGAATCAACGTGGCGTTGATGAAAGCTGAGGTTCTATTGATCATCTTCATCTTCGGAAAGTCTTTCGGAATCTGATTTGTCATCCCCGATCTTTCTTCTCATTTCGACGCGATAACTGAGGAACCAGGCGCAGGCCCCCAACGCACCAGTAACGAAGGCCCCTGACAAATTGTTCCGCCACACAAAGAATGCGGCGAGCACCATCAGGATTCCCGACGCAATCATCCAGAGACGCTCGCTCATCGTTTGATGGTCGCAATGTCGATGGGCAAGGCCGCGTCCAGCGTGGCCGGAGGAAAGCATTGCTGCGTGTCGCAGGCCTGTACCCGAATTTTGAACGGAATTGTGCGCTGCCCCGTCGCTTTGGCGTCGGCGGTCAGGACAATGGGAACGGTCACGCTTCCTTCATAGACCGCCAACGGTTGGTCGGCAAACGCAAACGTCTCCATTTTCGGCGCCGGATAAGCCAGCTCATCGCTCACCGTGATCCCGTCGACTTTGCCCGGCGTAATTTCGGTGGCAATCAAATACGGAAATGTCGCGGGGTGGGCATTGATGTGGTAACCCGGCGAAACGACCAGCTCGATGCTGCCGGGCGGCGAAGCAGACGGAATGAAATGCGAGAAGGCCTTAACGACTTGATCGGACGAGGAAATCTCTTTTGGCGTCGGTGACGAGGGCGCGACGGGCGCGTTGGAACTCCGGCACGCCGAGACCAACAACATCAGGAGGATGCATGAAGCGAAAACAATTCTACGAGTCATCTTCGTCTTCACCTTTCGCGTCAGATTTCTTGATGCCGAATTTCTCCAGGCGATATTGCAGCGTGCGAAACGTCAGGCCGAGCAGCTTCGCCGCTTTGGTGATGTTGTGATCCGTCTGGTCCATGGCCTGTAGGATCAGGTTCTTTTCCACTTCTTCAAAGTTGATACCTTCGGCCGGAAGCTTGAAACCGCCGGTCACGGCGCTCTGCGATTCCTGGCGAACCTCAGACGGCAAGTCGTCCGGCGTAATCAGGTCGCCCTCGCACAAAAGAATCGCGCGTTCGATCGCCGATTCGAGTTGGCGCACGTTTCCGGGCCAGCCATAGTCGTTCAGTATGCGTTTGGTCTCAGGCGCCAGTCCCTTGATCAAACGCGACGTGTTGCGCGTGTGCTTCTTAAGGAAGAAGTCGATCAGCACGGGGATGTCGTCGCGTCGTTCGCGCAGCGGCGGCACGTCGATCGACAAAACATTGATTCGATAATAGAGGTCGTCACGGAAACGGCCGTCGCCCACCATCGCGCGCAGGTCGCGGTTAGTGGCGGCAACCACGCGAACGTCGATCGGTAGCTCATGCGAACCGCCGACGCGGCGAATGCGACGTTCCTGCAAGGCGCGCAGCAACTTCGCCTGCATGCCGATATCGAGTTCGGCAATCTCGTCGAGGAACAAGGTGCCGCGGTCCGCGACTTCGAACAGGCCTTTCTTGTCCGCGTGAGCGCCGGTGAACGAACCCTTTTCGTGACCGAACAATTCTGATTCCAGCAGGTTCTCGTTGATGGCGGCGCAATTCACAGCCTGAAACATATCCGACGATCTCGGCGACTGGTTGTGAATCGCGCGTGCGATCAGTTCTTTGCCGGTGCCCGATTCGCCGCGGATCAAGACTGTCGAACTCGAACGCGCGACTTTCAGAATCATCTTCTTCACTGCTTCCATCTTGGGCGAAGCAGAGATGATCTCCACATCGATCTTGTCGAGCGTGCCGAGCGCGCGCTTGATGGTCGCCATTAAGCGTTCGCGATCAAACGGCTTCTGCAAATAATCGAACGCGCCGCGGCGTAGCGCTTCTTTTGCGGAATCGATGGTGCCGTGCGCCGTCAACAGAATGACTATGATCGACGAGTCGAGCGCCAACAACTGCTGCAACAGCTCGATGCCGTCCATGCCGGTCATCTTTAAATCGCTCAGGGCCAGATCGAAGCTGCGCTCCTTCGCGAACTTCATGGCAGCTTCGCCCGAGGCAGCTGACGTGACGTCGTAGCCGGCGCTCGTCAGGATGTCGTGCAGGATGTCGCGTTGTGGTTTTTCGTCGTCAACTACAAGTATGGATTTTCGTGACATGATTCGGGTCTGAACCACCTGCGGTAGCGGGTGGTTAGCATATTGTTTTAGCCCCGCGAATTGCTGAGATAACCACCCGCTACCGCAGGTGGTTCTGACCCGGCCGATATTGACACGGGCAGCGTAATTGTAAACGTAGTCCCTTTTCCCAATTTTGATTTTACCGTAATCGTGCCGTGATGGTCTTCGATCGCCTTTTTCACGATCGCCAGGCCGAGTCCGGTGCCGGTCTCTTTGGTTGAATAATAGGGCTCAAAGACTTTCGAAATGTCGTCGGCGGCAATCCCACGTCCGCTGTCAGTGACGTCGACCCGCACGCGGCCGTTTTCGCCGGACAGAACGACTTCGATCTTGCCGCCGGTGCCATCCATCGCCTGCAGCCCGTTGATAATCAAATTCGTCAGCGCCGAGTGGAGCGAATCGGGATCGGCGGTGACCTGCGGTACGCGGCCATTAGTTGTGACCCGCGCGTCGACACCGGTCTCGTTGGTTTGGACCTCGAAGATGCGCATCGCGTCGCGCGCCAACTCCTCGAGATTTACCGGTTCGGGATGAAGTTTTGGCGGACGCGAATAATTAAGAAACTCAGTGATGCGATCGTTGATGCGCGCGACTTCCGATTTAAGTTGCTTGGTGAGGCTTTCGAATTTTTCCTGCTTCGCGGGATCTCCGGGCGCGAAACTCGTCTGCAAATGATCGAGCGTCAGATTAATGTAGTTCAGCGGATTCCGGATTTCGTGCGCGATAGCCGATGCCAGACGGCTGACGACGATCGCTTTCTCGGCGTTATAAAGTTGGGCTTCAAGTTCCCGGGTGCGCGCCAGCTTCACCGTCATCTCATTAAAGAGCGTCGTTAATTCGCCCATCTCATCGCGCCGGCCCTTTTCCGGCACGCGGAACGAAAAGTCACCGCCGGCGATGCGTCGCGCAGCGCTCGATAGCGATTTGATTGGCCGGGTGAACTGCCACACTACCAGCGCCGTGAGACAAGTCATCGCCAGGAGAACTGCCAGCGTGTAGAGCAACGCCTGCCGGCCCTGCCGGCGAAATACAATCCCCATCGTGTTCGCTGAGTCGAGCACCACGATCACGTAGTGCTTGCCCTTTTCAGTCTCGACCGGAAAATAAAATGCGCCGGCCGCGCCCGCGCGATTTTCCAGCACCACGTTCATACCTTCGGGTAACGTAACGTCGTCCGACGAGCCACCGGCGCTGTTAAGCAGCGGCAACGAAATGTCTTTGACTCTGACGTAGCGGGTTGAGCCGTCGGCGTTGACTTGTGGGTTTTGAATCTTGTCGAGACTGTTTTCGATATTGCCCTCTTCATCGACGATCATTACGTTCTTGACGCGTCCGCTTTGCGCGCCCAGCAGCGGTTGCCTGGCTTCGTCCTGCATCTGATCCAGATACTTGTTGCTGTTGATGGCTTTGATCCCGAGAGACACGCCGGCGAGGATGGCTTCACGCTGTTCAATCATGAAACGCGTGTTCGTTCGCGCGGTACGCAAATTGACGTAATACTGGGCGGCGAGCGTCAGCACGAGCAAAGCCGCCAATAAAAGCAGCAGTCGGACGCGAAAACTGTTGAGCAGCGATTTCGACAAGGGCAATTAGCCGCAGCAAAACACACGCCAATCACGTATAAGATTCGCTGATTTTCGTGTTGCTGTTTCGTTATTGCGGATGTTATAGTTGCCGCGGTCTCAACGCAAACCCGGCTGAGGCTACCCCGCGGGAAGCTGGTCCCGCCTCACTACAGGTTAACGGTGGAATTTCGAACTCGGGTGATTTTGACAAGAAATTTCGACGTCTTCGGTTTTAGTAACACTTAGGAAGACATCGCGCCTCGCCCCTCGAAGCGCGAAAAAATCAGCAAGAGTAATCCGTTCCACCCAGGTCACGTCGGATAGTTTTTTTCGAGGGAGTTGCCAATGAATCATAGACGTTCCCCAAGGGTTGAATTCATATCGTTTACCTTCTTTCTCCTCATTGCCTTAATCGGTTCACTTTCATTAGACACATACGCGGCGGCCAAGAAAGGTCGGGGTCGGTCAGCCGGCCGATCCTCGGGTCGCAGCCGGGGTGCATCGCGGCATGGCGGTCGCGGCTCACGTGAGTCAGCGCGGTCGCGACGCGGCGGTGGACGCCGGATGTCCAAGCGCGAGCTGCGCGCGGCGAATGCCAGAGTCGCCAGGGATCGTTCGGCGTATATGGCGAAATTGCAAAAACGCGCCGGCCGAAAATTGAGCAAGAAGGAACTGGCAGCTGAAATGCGCCGGTTCGACTCCACGCATCGTCGTGCGATCGAAGAAGCGCGTCGCCGAGCGGAAGCAGCACGCGCCGCGGCAATTGCCCGCCAGCGAGCCATCGACGAAGGCATGCGCAACGAAGCCGCGGAGAATATCGCCAAGGACAGCACCGCCGGCGAGGACCTCGAGATTCGCCGCGCGGCAGTCAATGCGTTGGGCCATCATGCTGGCGCCGTTGTGGTAATGGATCCAAAGAGCGGTCGTGTCTACACGGTCGTTAATCAAGAGTGGGCATTGCGCCGTGGCTTCAAGCCGTGTTCGACAATCAAGTTGGTAACCGGCGTCGCGGGCATTTCAGAGAAGGTGATCCAGCCGGTGGAACCCGCCGGTGGTAGCAGCCTGAATCTTACGGATGCCTTGGCCCATTCAAACAATACTTACTTTCAACGCGTCGGCGGCGAAGTCGGTTTTGACAAGATGGTTGGCTACGCGCGCGAGTTGGGTCTCGGCGAACGGACCGGAATCAACTATCCGAACGAGTACTCGGGCCGGGTGCCACTATTCAAATCGGGGTACGCAGTAAACCATATGAGTTCCCACGGTGACGATTTCGAAGTCACCGCGATCCAGTTGGCGACGTTAGTTTCAGCGATGTCCAACGGCGGCAAGTTAATCGCGCCGCACGTGCCGCGCACCGTCGAAGAGAACGATAAGTTCAAGACCGAAACGCGCCGCAAAATCAATATCAGTCAGGACACGTTAGGCCGGATGTTGCCGGGCATGATTGGCGCCGTGAATTACGGATCAGGACACAAGGCCTATCGGCCTGAGCAGACGGTCGCCGGCAAGACCGGAACGTGTATCGGTCAGGGAGCCTGGTTGGGTCTGTTCACTTCATATGCTCCGGTCGCCAATCCGAAGCTCGCCGTTGTGGTTATCACTCGCGGAACCGACGCGCACAATCATCTCCCGGCCGCAGTCGCCGGCGATATCTACCGCGCTCTCAGTCCGCGATTTGGAACTCAGATTGACTTCCAGGTAGCGCAGACGGCGGATGACGAAGAAACACCCACAAAGAACAAGAAAGATGCGGCCCTCGACGAAGAAGCTCAGGAGACAAAGGCGGCTACCCAGGCTGAAGAAAAGGCCATAGAGGACAAGGCTGAGCAGGCGGCGGCGGAAGCGACGGCCACCACGCCTGAGACGATCACCGAGAAGTCGGCGGCGCCGGCCAACAGCAAGGTCAAGGCGACCGTCATGCCGGTTGATAACAAACCGAAAGCTGCGCAGAAGACGACAACTCCTGCCAAGCCGGCGGCGAATCAACCAACCGAGGGACGGCCCCGCAAAATTAACCAGCCGTAAGCCGGCGTACACCGGCGCGGTTTGTTTCGCGACAAACTCAAATGCCGAACTCTCGTAAGAACTTTTTGCGAGAGTTCGGCATTTTTAATGCAATCTCGTAACGCTGCCAGACCGACCACATTTCCCGCTTGACACTGTTGGCAATGTTGCCCGATTATTGCGGCTCTGCGCCGCACGCAAGTTCCCCGGAACAAGCATTACTGCAACGAGCGGCTCGCCGGTTGCATCTTAGGGAATCGCTCCATCCTTGGATTCAACTCCGACAAGTTGCATCCCAAGGAAAAGGAAGAATTGATCGGAGGCTGTTAACTCAAATGAAACGGATTATTAAATTATTGGCGCTGACTGCGACCTTCGCAGTTTTAGCGATTCCCGCTGTGGCGCAAGCCGACCAGTGCAACGATGACAACAAAGGCGCCTGGTACAAGACATTTTTCGATAACTACAAAGGCGACGTCGCGGCCCAGAAGGTGGCTTACGACGCGGCGAAGAAATACATCAATGCTTGCCCCGAGACCCCAGAGGATGCGCAGCGCAAGTATATGAAGAAATTCGTCGACCTGGTCGACGAGAAAGACAAGAAAGTCGGCGTCGCCAAGCAGTTTGACGATGCTATGAAAAACAAGGATTACGCCGGCCAGATGAAGTACGGCAAGGAGGTCTTGGCAACCGATCCTGATAACGTCGACGTGAACGCGATCCTCGGCATCGCTGGTTTGTCCCAGGGTACCTTGCTGAACGATTCGGTTCCCTATGCGCGCAAAGCTATTCAACTGATCGAATCCGGCAAGCCCATCAAAGCTTATTCGCACGATCAGGCGCTCGCTTATTTGAATTGGACCATCGGTCGATCGCAGCTCACCACGGCGCCCGCTGAAGCGCTCAAGAGTTTGCTGGTGGCGGCGAAACTCGACTCTGAAGTCAAGAAGCTGCCGCAGCTTTATCTCGACATAAACGGCGCCTACGAATTGGGGCCCCGCAAAACTCTGAGCGAAGAGTACAAGGCTAAGCAGGGCGCCGGCGGGACTGAGACCCCGGAGAGCAAGCTCGTGCTCGAGAATCTGAATCAGGTCTTTGATCGACAGATCGACGCACTGGCTCGCGCCGCCGCGACCGCGACTGATGCGGCCAAGAAGAAAGAAGCAATGGACGATTTAACCACGCTCTACAAGTTCCGGAATAAAGGTGCGACTGATGCCAGTGTGACCGAATTGGTCGCCAGCGTAATGTCGAAACCAATTCCTGATCTGCCGACGCCGATAACGTCTCTGCCTGCGGCTACTCCGGGGGCAACGCCGGCAGCCACGCCCGCGGCAAATGGCAGCGGAGCGGCCACGACCGGTGGCGCGAAGCCGTCCGGCAATGCGACGACCAACTCGTTCAACGGCAACACGACTAATGGTGGAAGCAAACCCGGGACTTCGAACACGGGAACGACCGCTCCCGCAGGAAACAAGCGCCCTCGCTTGAATCATCGTCGCGGCTAAACTGCGCTGCGATGGGCGGATTTACGATTACGCCGAATGCATCGTCCGTTTCGACGCTGCGTTCGGCGTTTTGCTAGAATCGACTTTCAGTGAAAACGAGCGCACTCGAAAACCTCGACACCCTCGAACAGATTGTTCAGTATCGCTTTCGCGATCACAGTCTGCTTACGCAGGCGATGACGCACCGGTCCTGGGCGCACGAGCAGGTCTCGCCGCGCGCGCAGAAGGACGCGCGCAATCTCCACAATGAGGCACTCGAGTTTCTCGGCGATTCAGTGCTGGGATTGATCGTCGCCGACTATCTCTTCAGGGCGTATCCGCATGCCAGCGAAGGCGAGTTGTCACGCATGAAGCATCGGCTGGTCAGCGCCCCGACTTTGGCGAAAGCTGCGGCGGAATTGCGTCTGGGCGACTTCCTGCGGTTTGGCCGTGGCGAAGAAAAGAGCGGCGGACGTCGCAAGCATGCTCTGCTGGCCGACGTCTTTGAAGCGGTCACCGGCGCAATCTTTCTCGACGGCGGGTTGGAAGCGGCGAGCAAATTCGTCGACCATGCTTTAGGCACGGACCTGCGCGCGGCCGACCCGGTTGCCGCAGCGGCCGCCGATCCCAAGACGATGCTGCAGGAGAAGTTACAGGCCACGCGTCAGCCGGCGCCGCAGTACACGGTGGTCGAGACCCTGGGCCCGCCTCACAAACGGATGTTTCATGTCGAGCTGAAATGGAATGGCGGTACCACCCGCGGCGAAGGACAAACGATCAAAGCGGCTGAGGCCGCGGCGGCGCAAGCCGCTCTGAAAGAGATGGAACGCAGTGAGGCCGCTGCTTGACCGCGTGACCCCGTCAATCTACGATGAAGCTGATGGCTGATACGGCGATCGCTACCGAGAAAGAGACCACGGAAAAAACCGGAACGTTCACCGCGAGTTCGGTGAAACCGAACGGGCGCGAGCGCGAGGTGAAAGTCGAAGCCGAACCCGTTGGTCCGCCTAAGACCGTCATTCGTGAATACTTCGAGTCAGCGGTAGTCACCGTGATCATGGCGCTGTTCGGTATGACCTTCATCGTGCAAGCGGTTAAGGTTCCGACCGCCTCGATGGAAAATACAATTACCGTCGGCGATCATCTGCTCGTCAACAAATTCATTTTCGCTCCCGGTCCCGCTCTTCCCGTCTTGCCGCAGCGTGACATCAAACGGTCCGACATCATCGTTTTTAAATATCCCGGCAATCCTAATAATCCGACACGCGATAGCGATGAGGACAACATTCCCTTCAAAGTAAATTACGTCAAGCGGGTGATCGGTTTGCCTGGGGACACGATCGAAGTCAAAGGCTTGAAGGTTTATGTGAACGGCGAGCCGTTGCCCGAGCACGTCATTGCCGTCGACGGACAGCAGGCACAGATGAACCAGAAGGCCCCGCTCAGGATCGTGGGCGAAGAGCCGCGCCGTCCGACAGACCGTTACGATGTCTATTACTACGAGCACAACATCGAAGCTGCGCGCGCCGGACAGGACATCAATGCCAGTCCCGATTTTCGCTACGCGGTGAACGGCAAAGCTACGAAGGTGCCGCCCAACTGTTACTTTGTGATGGGCGACGATCGTGACAACAGCCTCGACAGTCGCGCGTGGGGATTTGTGCCGCGCGATTTAATCATCGGCCGCGCCATGTTCGTCTATTGGTCGTACGATGAGACCCAGCCCTTCAATAGTCCTTTCGATTTTTTCAGCAACACCCGCTGGAGCCGGACCGGTACTATGGTCCGGTAGGCGAAAGTCGAAAAGATCATTTGCCATTTATCATTTGATATTGGTCATTTGTTCATCGCTGGAATTGGTGTGCGCGGAGAATGACGACAAATCGCGCACGACCGGGCGACAAGTAGCAAGTGACAAGTGACAAAGTGCTAGTGGTGAATGGCCAAATGACAAATGGCCAATGACAAATGGCAAATAGTCTTTTCTAATCCACCCAATTCCCCCCACCCCGCGCCTGCTCTCTATCCATGCGACGAATCGTCCTCTTTTAGTTCAAAAGCATCGCATTCCTTCCTCAATCAACGCTGTTAACTGCTGGCATGGTCCTTGCACTCGTTACTTTCGCTGGAATCACAGTGTTTCGAGAAAGGACGGACGGGACTATGTTATGGACAATCTTATTAGTGCTGCTGGTGCTCTGGCTGCTCGGCTTGATCGGTGGCGTAGGCGGTAACCTGATTCACTTGTTGCTGCTGGTGGCGTTGGTGGTGCTGGTCATTCAATTGATTACTGGCCGCCGCACGGTGGTCTAACCCGACGGAGTGTTTGGTAAGGAGAACTGCAATGCGTTACGAAAATGAAGTTAAAGGTAAAGCGAAGCAGGTCAAGGGAACGGTCAAAACCGAACTTGGTAAGTTCACCAACGACCGCGATCTTGAATCAAGCGG
>DATANL010000392.1:0-3507 GCA_036266295.1 Pyrinomonadaceae bacterium
GAACGTTCATGCGAGACGCGAAAGATCGATTTCCAGACCTGCGTCTGCTGCGGGTCCTTATAGTCCCTGGCTTCTTCGAGCGCGCGGTCCTTCAAAGACGCCGCCGTATCCCTGGCACGCTCAACCAGACCGACATTCGTCTTTTCGCCGGTTAATTGCTCTGTTTCTTTCTCGTCAGCCATCGCTTTGATCCATCCGTTGGCGCGGATAGGACTGGCACCTTATTAGAGCGGAATATATGCTCCGGGGTCGTTGAATTCGTTCTTCTCGCCTTTTGGCCATTTGTATAACTTGCTCACGTCCACCACGATTTGGCCTTCGGCATCCAGCTCGACATGCGCACGATCCATCGGCCGCGGCGCGGGGCCTTCAAAATTAATCGCCTCGCTGTCATAGCCGCTACCGTGACACGGGCACTTGAATTTGTTTTCGCTGGCTTTCCAGTCCGGGGTGCAGCCGAGATGCGTACAGCGGGCGTAGACGACGAACAATCGATCTGAAGTCTTATCAACCCAGATGCGATACTGCTGCTGATATTTCGTGTCGACGCCGAGCGCGTAATCGCCCGGAAATCCGATTTTGAAAGTACTCGAAGGTTCGAAGATGGCGCGCGGCAGAAAAAACCGCACGAACATTAAAAAGCAGGTCGTCAGGAAGCCGGCGACGCTGGCCCAGACGATGCGCCGACGGACTTTGTTGACCGGCGGATCGGGATTGGACTCGACGACGACCGCCGGCGGTTTGCCCGCAGTCTTCGCGGGTACCTTCGCCGCCGGCGCCGCAGGTGGCGCCGCCACTGTTGAGTTTTGCTGGTCCAAGGTGCTGTCCACTCCCTAAACCTCCGCAAACGTGATCGCGATCACATCGTCGACCACTCACACTTCAACGCCGGGAATTCGTCATCAAGCTATACAATTCCCCGCGACACAGGGATTAATTTCTCTGTGAAAAACGATTCAGTCTTGTTCACTAGAAGAGCGATCGACAAAAAAAGAATTATAAAATGTCCCGACAGAAGGCCCTTTATACATCTTTCGCGGCGAAGTTGGCAAGCGAATAGTTAAGAAATCACGTTAAGTCTCGGAATGCGAATTCAAAAATCAGGAGAAAATTAAATGCAGGAGAAAGTCCGAATCGTCCTCTATACGAAACCGGGATGCGGATTGTGTGACCAGATGAAGGCTGAGATGAAAAACGCGGGCGTGGATAATCTTTACACGCTCGAGGAAGTCAATATTGAAACGGACGATGAACTATTCGCCCTCTATCGTTATGACATTCCCGTTCTCTTTATCAATGGGGCTGAAGCATTTAGGCATCGACTGAAAGCTGCCGACTTCGCGTCGCACGTCGATTCCCTTTCCCCGGACGGCTAATGCACTGCGAGATTCAAAGCTTTTCTCGTCTCTTCGATCATTTTGAACAGCTCCGCTCGTTCATCCTCCGCTGTCGCATGACGATAGCTGCTAATCAAATCCTTCAGCGTCGCCAGTCCTTTATATAAACCGGCGTTTTCGATCGGCGGCGTTAAGTACGAGACGAGCTCGGCGTACGATCGTCGTTTGGCGATGGTTCCTTCCGAAGGGTTGTTGACGCTGTAGATATAAAGATTCGGCAACTCGCCGATCAAACGATCCGGCCAACATTCGCCCGAAAGGCCAACCTGCTTGCCGGGCATGAACTCCATCGCCCCGTGCGTGCCGACGTGAATCACGGCATCTGCCTTAAAGATTTTTTCGAGATAAGCATAGAAGCCGGCGAAACCGTGGTGGGGCGTCCCGCCCTTCGACATGAGCAGACGCATGGGGTCATCTTCGTAGCCAAAGGTCGGTTGCACGCCCACGAATACCTTGCCGAGATGAATTCCCTGGACTAACAGAGCTTCTCCATCTGAATTGATCTTCCCTGGCGCAGCCCCCCAATCTTTTTCAATTTCACCAAAGAACGGACACTGCGCGCGGTATTCTTCACCGTTCATGCGATACGCGATGTTTGCCGTCGCACCGTATTCGCCCGAGTTACCGTTCAGCAGCCGCTCGCGTAAAACGTCCGCGCTCTGCGGCACTTCAACGTCGTAACCTTCAGCCGCCAGCTGGCGCAGCGTATCAAAGACGCTCGGGAAAACATCCAGGTCGGCGGCTGTTCCGATATTGCCCTTATTCGGCGGGAAGCAGTAGATCACCAATGCCAGTTTCAACTCTGCGCGACTCGCCGTCTGCAGACGATTCCAGCGCTTCACTCGCCGTGCAATTCTCCGGCAACGGTCAGTAAGCGGCGCCGGCTCGACTCCATTTTCAGAAATTCCGCCAAAGACATACGGCTCGGTCGCTCCATCAATTTCGGGAATAGCGATCTGCATTCCGGTCTGTACCGGGTTCAGGCCGGTGAATGAGTCACGCCAATTCTCAATCGTTTGCGTATCGAGACTGATGAGCGATCGATAGGGAATATTCAATTCGCAAAGAAATTCCGCAGCAGCCTCGCTGTCATTCATCGCCGGACCGCCCACGAAACTAAATCCGGTAAGCGAAACGATTTGACTAATGCGTGGTTGCTTCTTCCCCGACTCCTGACTCCTGACTCCCGACTCCGGCTTTACGAAAAACTTCTCGCACGCCAGCCGATTGTCCATCAGCGTCGAGATCGCCGGTATAACCGCGAGACCTTCCGCTTCGATCGCTCGAATCAACGCGTCGTAGTGCTTACGCGAATTGCTGACGATCTGCGGACGCATCAACAGTAATCCGATAGTTGAAAGCGGATTCAAGTCTTTGGCTTGACCTCCGCGTTGAGAATTTTGCTGACCGTGCCATTCGCGGTAAGCCTCGAACGTTTCGAAGAGCATCGTGGCATCAGGATGATAAATCGCAACCGACGGCATGCTCTCCGGCGCAGCCACTTCGATCGTGCGCGTCTGCTCGCTTCCGGAATAGTTTCTGATCGCCAGCAGGATCATCGACTTGATGTTCCTCGGCGTCGGTTGCAGGAAATAACTCACGATCAGCAGATAGTTCTTGGCGTCGCGAAGACGACCTGCGTTCGGCACAAACCGGAGCAGAGACGGCAAGCGCTCAGCCCATTTCAAATAATCAGCACGGCCATGTTGTCGCGCCCCGTTCTTACCGTTGTTGCGCGCCTGCCTCCCGATCCATCCGCTGAGTGATTTAATTAATCCGTCGGCATCCTCAGACTCTTCCGCTTTACCTTTTTCTTTTTTGCGCCCAGCCGGGAGCTTTGCGAGATCCAATTTGCCGATGCGCGTCCGTCGCATCAGCTCAGGCATGCAATTGATGACGATTACCGCCGATTCGGATCGATATCGATCGACCAACGGCAGCAACCGGGCAGCGTTTTCACCATCCATAACGTGAATCACGAAGATGATCTGCGAATGCTTCAGATCGTCTTCAATCTGCATCCACTGGTCGTTGGTAAAGACGCCACCGAAATTATGAATCGCGAGCTGCAGATCGATCCCTTCGCGATTGATATCGCGTTCAGCATTAC
>DATANL010000393.1:0-8860 GCA_036266295.1 Pyrinomonadaceae bacterium
CGGAGCAAAGGTAACCAGCACATAAAGCGCGGCCTCGCCCGGCGCGTTACTGGTTTGGCCTCCCGATGTGGCCTTGCTGAATTGGGCAGACGGGAAGTTCTGGCAATGAAGGAAAAAACCACCCGTATGAACCACACTGCATTCCCACACCAGGCGGAGGAATTTCTCGGCATCCGTTGTGAGCGCGAAGTTGGGCGATACCGAATCAGCCTGCACCGCCAGCGCTCGTAACATGATCGAAGTGTTCGGTTCAGCGACGGTCGAAAGATTCACCTTCGCCAGGATCACGTTGTCGGCAGCGGTGCTGGACGTGTAGGCGCTTTGGCCCTGCGGAATCAGTAAATCAATCGAGAATTGCCCCGGGCCCCTATCGAGTAAGGTGTCAATCAGATCGCGGGTCTCATCGTCCGTGCCCATCAGTTGAAAAACGTCCTCGTAAAAAGTCCCGGCATTAGCGCCCGGTTTTTGGATCTGGCGAATGCCGATGCGCGCGATGAGCACTGCAGCGGCATTAAACGGAGTTGGCGGAGGAGGCGGCGCATCGTTGCTGGCTTGCGTGGTACCGGAGCTGGGGCCTTCCGTAATTTCCAAATACATCTGCTCCGCGGCGGCGGCGACTTCGACCTGGGCGGCATGCGGGATTGCGCGCGCGGAGAGCGTCGTGCCGCCAGAGGTGATCGACAATGGCTGAATCAACGTGTACCTGAGCGGCACCGCCTTAAGCGGCTCGAGCGCCTTAAGACTGTTTTGGATCCAGGATGGCTCGACCGCGACGGTTAATTTTGAGACAAGATCGACCGGGAGCGAGTCGGTGATCGAAGCGTTCCCATTGCCGCTATTGACGAGAGTGATCCACCCGGGAGCGCCCGCGCCCGGCAGGAGCGTGACCGCGGTTACCCATTGGGGCGCCCCTCCACCAGTCGGAGTCGCTTGCTGTAGCGCGACCTGTTGACCCGTCAACACATAAAGTCCCGTTAGGGTTGAGGGCGTCACGGGATCAGGCAGACGCAAGCCGTGCTGCATGAATCGACTCGCCATTCCGGCGAGTGCGGTGTAGTTGACTGAAGCTAAGGCGTCTGCGAATGACGTCGAGCTGGGATTCTTTTTTGCGAAGTCCTGAAGATTAGAGCCGAGTTGCTTGGCCAGCAGCACGAAATAGTCCGTCCGTACCAGGCCCGCGAAGCTTCCTCCGGTGGGGCCCGGCTCGCCCGGATTGCCGAAGTAATTGGCGACGCTTTGCACATATCCGGCGGGCACTGTGCGGGCGGCGAAATCAACCGTGCCCAGCGGCGCGTAGTTGTATTGCAGTTCCGGAAATATCGCGAACACTGCAACCTTGGTCTCGGTTGAGGTATTAGTCGACGGGCTAATCGTGAACGTGAACTGACTACGCAGACACGTCTCAACGTCGGCGTAGAAATTCGCCTTCACGTACGCGACGAGGCTATCGATCTGGGTCGCCAGATTGCCGGTTCCCGCGTGGTTGTTGTAAAGCCAATTGGCCACCCCATCGATCAGCGTCTTGAACGGATAACTGTCCGTTGGTCCCGCGTTCGGATTGATTTCGATTACCAGCGTGAGGATCGCTTGCGGCGTCCACGCCTCCGAGCCCGAAGGGATCGTCGTCGGTTGGAGCAGAAAATGAAGATCGACTTGCGAGCTCACGTGGTCGCCTCCTCACCCGTGCACAGTCCCTGGACCAGTTTCGGTGTTGGACCTTCCGTCGAAGCAGGCTGGCCGGATCCAAAGCTGTGCTCGTAGATGGTCGCGTGAACAGTGAAATCGATATGGATCGTAAAAAAGACGATCTTAATAGACAGCTCGACCTTGAGTCCGGCTTCTACCACCAGGGCTGTCGCGTGGCTCGTTTCGACGGCAACGGAAACCGAAATCTCGGCTTCGATGTCGAGTGAACACGTAATGATCGACAGGTTGAGAGTGGCCTCGGCATGAAGCGTAATGCCTGCCGTAATGTCGAACCAGAAGTAATCGATCTGGCCCTGAGAAGCCGAGGTGATGTTGGCGGCCGTCATCACCTGCACGGTCAACCAGCCGTAAAGCTCAAACAGCCCCTCGATTGGACCATACTCAAGGGTCTTCCCGATGCCGAACGCCAGTCCGGCTCCGCCCATCTTGATCAGGCCGAAGGGACAACCGCCGAACACGGCCGGCACGTCCTGCGGGTGCAAGTTGGCGCAATAAAAGCCGGCCTTGATCTCCAAAGGCCACGGCCCTGCCTGGAAGTAGAGCGTGAGCTGCTGACCGTGCACGTCTGATTGCGTGGAGCTGAAGGGCCAGCCAACCGCGACCTTCCAATCACCGTTGGTCCAAACGCTTACGCCAACCGACGGCAAAAGGATGTCTACTTCGCCGTAATGGATGAGCGCTTCCTTTTTCGCATGCGAGCCCGGAGGTTGATTCTTGTCTTTGCGCGAGAATTGGACGTCGAATGAATAGACGCCCAGCCCGTCGCTGATCTTTCGATAGTCGAACTCAACACTCAGCCCGCTGAGAACTTGTAGAAATGGCGCGAGGTTCGGAGCGTTGGTTGGCGCCGCGAAGGCGATCCGCCCACCGTAGAAGGTTGGGTCCGCGAACAACGCCTCGATCGTGATGCCAAACATCGTCAGATCCAGGTTCAGGAAGAAGAGCAGGCCGGCCGAAGGATCATAAGTGACCGCAACGTCGCTAATCTCCTTTCCACTGCAGATACTGGTGATTACATCGTTGATGCCGAGTGTGGTGATCGTCGTGAGTTGGGCCAGCGCCGTGTCGATGGGCTGCACATTCAGCAAGTCGGTGTTCACCTTCAGGCCGCTCATGAAACCCAGGATGGGAGTGAACGCGAACCCGGTAGTCAACTTGGTGTTGCTGTCACTGTCTTTGGGCACTCCCATGAACCAGCTCAGTTGCGACTCGCCTTTCCCGAGGCTCTTCGGATCGCCGAACAAGGTCAGGTTTCGCCTGTTGGCGCCGGTGAGTCCGAAAGGCAGTCCGAGTATCCAGAACACCACGTCCGCGATCTCGAGCACGAACTGTTTCGAATCGGGATCATTGCTGCATTCGCCGACCTCGAGCTTCGATAAAGTCATGCCGCCGAATACGGTGTGGAGTACGCCCTCGAGTGCGATCGAGTCGCCGTGGCCCATCGCCACGGGCGGTGCGAACAGCACGCCGAATCCGTTGTCTTCATCGTCGCTGCCGGCGGGCTTCCAGCCTACCAGTAGCGAGCCTTCGATTGGCGTCTTGTCGGTCTGGAGTGCGCCGGTCGAACCCATGATCATCTTCAGCTCGAGCGCATAGACCGGATCGGCATCTGCCTCGGCGTCTGCGACGGAGACGCGCTTGCCGCCAATCGTATCCGGGGTCATGCCATCGGCGGCGTAACGGAGCCCGAGCAACTTCAACGGGTACGTCGAAACCAGGCTGTTTTCGCGAACTTTGGAACCCGTCGCGTCAAGCGTGATGGCGGCAAGATCGGTTGTGATCGGATAGTCGAGATAAGGTCGCTTATTATCCTTCACCGCCGGAATGACGGTCGTCATATCGAGATTGTACTGAGTAAAGCCGAGACTTTTTTCCTCTCCTGCCGGCACGTCGTAGGAAAAGAGGTCGATGGTGTCGCCACTGGTAATGTCATCGCGGAATCCCAGCTGACCGCCCATACCGATCGCTGCATAGATCGTGACTTCTGCGCCGCCCGTAGGATTGGCGGGCACGCGTCGTTTAGGCAGCAGCGCGATGTCGCTGGTCAGCATCTGGTCCAGGGCGCGCAGCTTGTTCTTCGTGTAAGCGAACTCTCGCGGGTCGGTGGTTTCAAAGACCACGACGCCGGTGTTACCGCGCTTCTGATAGGCGCCGTCGATCGCGACCGAGTTCCATTCCGGCTTGTCGTGCGGAGCGTTCGCGTTTGGTTGTAGGGCCGTCGGATCACCGAACAGCTTGGTCACCGAGACGGCAATGCGCGAGTCGAAGTGCACCAGAGCTGAGTTGACGTAAAGCGCGTTCAGCTTGAGCAGTTGAAAGTCGGGATCGTGCGCCGGCTGCAGCAAGATTTCGTTGTGGTGAATGAGGCCGAACAATGAACTTTGATCGATCTCGCAAGGGTTCTCTTCGCTATGTTTGACCTGGTTGGACGTCAGCCCAAAGTGATGCGCATTCAGCACGCCCTGCTTGATTCCGCCGAGCAACACCTGGATGTCGATGGGCAGCAGCGAATAATCCAGCGGACAGTTGAGCACGACCATGCCGGTCCAGTCTTTCGACTTCATCTTGGCGTTGAAGTCTTCAAAGAGTGGAAGATCTTCTGCCGACGGGTTGCCGGGACCGTTAATCAGGCCCGAGGCAATGAAGTTGTCGCGGATTTGCGACTGCACAGTGGCGACGGCGGTCGCATCTCCGACGAAGGTGTCCGGGTCGGTCCACTTCACGTTCTGTTCATAAAGTTCCAGGACGCTGGCGTGCGACGAGTACTTGAAGATGACTATTGCTCCCGGAACCGGAGTGTTGGAGTTCGGCGCCGGCGGCTGGTCGCCGACGTCGACCTTGAACGTGAACTCGCCGAGCTGCAGTTCGTTGTTAAAGCCACCAAGCGGCGTGCGCCCGCTGGCCATCGGCTCGCCGCCTTTTTTGCCGATCACCAGGAAAGGTGCTCCCTGCAGGATGGCATTGGAAAGGTACGGGCTCACCACTTTTGGCTTGGCGGGATCGGTGACGTCCGAAGAATCAAAACTCAGTAGCTGGCCGTTGACCGGACTCTTCGCGATCATCAATCGCTTCCACGTGCCGGGGTGAGGCGGGGTCTCGGTGCCATCATTGAGTTCAACCAGCAGTCCGGTAGCCGTTCGTACGGTGCCCCCGGCGAGCGGTTTCAGATCCGTGAGGCTGAAGAAGATCGGTCCGAGGACGTAATTGCCCTTCATCATGCCGCGACGGGCTGAGGCCAGCACGTCGACTTCGTACGATGCCAGCGCGTCGGCGGGTATGCCGTCGTCGATGACAGATTGGCCCGCGTCGGTTGCGTAGACCGCGCCGTAGGGCGCCATCGGAAATGGTTTGGTTATGCTCGGGTCACTCAAGTCCGTGATCAAGCAGCCGATGGCGATCGCAATCGGAGTGCCCGTCTGACAGTCGTAGTAGACCGAGTTGATCGCGAGCACGCAGTAGCTCTGCTTGATGTCGCCGCTGAAGGGGGACGGTCCGGTTCCGGGAATTAGGCGCACGTACGCGGTGTCGAACGGCCCGCTGAGCGCTGTATCCACGCCGGCGGTGTGACTTGGATCGTAACCCGGCGCCGCCGCCGCTCCGCCACACGAGAACTCGAGAAAGTCTCCCTGGGCCGTCAGCAGGAACTCAGTGCCCCAAAGCCCACACATCACCTCCACGATCTTCGGGGTCGCCGGCACGTCACCAATCATGTAGCGGCCGCCGGGGATCAGATACGCCACAAAGTCGCTGCTCAAGTTCTGGGTGTCATAGCGCCGGCCAAGCGCGAAGCCGCTCCTTGGCTGCGGGACCAGCTTCACGGCATTGCCCACAGGCGTGAAGAAGAATTGGCACGTCGGCGCGCCTGAGGTGAACTTGGCCACGTCCAGCGCGAAGTTTGTGCGGTCGGCATTGACGGGATTCAGCGGGTCAAAGCGCGGTGCGAGAAAAAAGTTGTCGCCGTTTTGGCTCAGCGCTCCCATGAAGAAAGGGTAGCGCAGCGCGGTGACGTTGCTCGCGGTTCCGTAGGTGTACTGGAATTCAGGGCCGGGCGAAGCACCCTCGGTCGATTCCGTCAGGAACAGCGAATAGAGATCGCCGGTCAGCATTTGCGACTCATAGGTGATCGCGCCGAGGTCTTCACCGGTCAAAGGTATCGCCACTGTGGGCGGGCCGATGTCCTGGGTGTTGGAGGGAATGGTCCCCTGTAATGAGATATTGGTTCGCGCGAACGTGATTTGGAACTCCCAAGCGGTAGTGTCGAGCACGACCGTCGACTGTTCGGGAATGTGGAGCGTGAGGTTCCCGAAAGGGAACGCGGTCTCGGCCACCACCTGGTAGTTGGTACTCTTGAGAATCGAGAGTAGCCGCGCGTTCCCGCTGATGATGAGCCCCGCCTTCAGGTCAGCCTGCGACGCATTGGGGTCTGCAATCCATGCAAGCCACCGCGAGCCCGTTTGCCCCTGGCTGAGCACGGCGGCGAGGTTCTGCTTGAAAATCGCGGGATTAGCGATCGTCTTGTCCGCGCCAGTCCAGAACCAGCAGCCTTCGTCGGAGTCCCAAACCGTCGCGGGGTTTGGCGTCTCTCCAAGCGGGTTGCCGCTAAGGCTCTGGTAATAGAGCGCGACGGCGCCGGCAGTGCCTCCCGAGTAGAGACCTTCGGCCCCGGGCACGGAGTGGAAAGCAAGATTACTCATCTCAGTAAGGTGTCTGGCGAAGAAAGCCCGCCCGGCCTGCCGCATATCTGGCTGACCGGGCGATGATTTGTCGATAACTCGCCGGCGTGGCGACGGCGTACGCGCGGGCTAGCTGGGTTCCTGAAACGTGAGCGCCTGCTGTCCCGCCTTCGAGACGAAGCCACTTTTCGTCTCGACGAAAGCTGAGTTCTTGCAGATGTAGCAGACCAGGTCGTCGTCAATGGAGACATCTTCGTCGACCGTTGGGAACTTGATCTTACCAATGGCGACCCCTGAATCCCATTCGATCCTGATGTCATTGCTTCCGTCACCGCCGCGGTTGACCTTGCCGTTGTCTTCGTCGGCGTGCTTAACGGATTCGACGGCGATGTAGGCGGGTGTGTAGCCCTTGCTTGCGTCCCAGCCGTTGATAACGCCCGTGGCCGGGGAGCCCCCCACGTTGCCTCCATTAAGGGATAACTCTGCTGTTTCGTTGAATAGATTGAAAAAATAAACTTGGCCTGCCATTGAATTCGTCCTTTCCGTGCCCTTGTGAGCACTTTCACGTCTTACTGGGGTTTCTTCAGTATGGGTTGCGTCGGGTGCTTGGTGGTGAGTTGGTTTCGCTTGCTTCCGTTCGGCCTCCTTTACTGTCAGGATTCGGGGTTGTATTCGATCGCCCGGAGCGTGAAGCCCCGCGTATCGCAGAGAATGATCCAATCGCGGAAGACGTAAAGCAGCAAATCGTCCGCATCCGAGACCGGTGTGTTTTGGTCATTCGTGTTCGGGACCTGGATGGCGTAACTGGCGTCCCAATCGTCACCCTGGAAACGGACCTGCGTGCTGTTCCAGAAGGTTCCGGGCTTATCGCCTTGGCTTCCACGCGGGACGGCAACGTTGCTCGCCTCGTAGGGGGGAGAACGGCGATACCGCAGCAAGGTGTAGAGGAAGACGGAAGGGTCGTTGAAGTATGCCTTGATGTCCTGCATAGTTGCATTGAAGACATATACTTTTCCCCAACTGTCAGCCATATCCTCACCAGTTTCACAAAGCGAAAGCCTGTGACCCGCAGCCTAAAACTGCGTCTGTGATACCAACTAATTTCTTAAAGAAACTTGATCGCCCGAATGTCTTCCGACGTGCTTACCGCAGGAGACGTCTTCAGCGAACCAGACGATTCAGCTGTTGACTCAACAAGTGCGAGGTTAACGTATGAGCCTCGCGTGGGAAGACGCCAGCTTCCGATCCGTCAAATAGGCGGCGGAGTGTACTACTAACTGCAAGTCAGGACAAGTGCAATGAGACCGGCCGGTCAGGACTCTTGAATTTTTCGCCATTTTTCGACGGGCGGCAGTGATTTCTGCAGGTGAGGTTCCGCGTGCAAACAGAAATTCCGCACAAGCTCCCCACACAAAAAAAGAGCCGCCTATTCGTAGCGGCTCATAAGTAGTTAGTGTTAGAGATGATATTGGTCGGGACGGCGAGATTCGAACTCGCGACCTCACGCACCCCAATCAAGCGAGATGCTAAAACGTAAGTATTGATTTTGAATCGAGTTGCAGCCACGGTCAAAATCAAGCCATTTCACATCTCTTCACATTCGATAACATGACGTTACAGCGATTTTCTATTTGTTCCTGCCACAATCCTGCCACAACGAACAACGATAATAGTTGCTGTGGCAAGTTTCTTGATGTGGAGCACCGGCATAAACTTGAGCCGTTCATTCTTGTCGTAGCGCGGAGATTGGATCTACCTTCATTGCTCGGCGCGCTGGAAAATAGCAGTCCAAAAGAGCGATGACTGATAACAGGACCGTGATGCTTACATATGTAGCCAGATCTGTTACGCTTACGCCAAACAACAAGTTGGCGATGATGCGCGTTCCAGCGAGAGAGCCTGCAACACCAAGACAAATGCCGATGACTGCCAAAAGTAATCCTTGCCCAACGACGAGTTTCATCACGTCACGAGGTCGTGCTCCCAAAGCCATCCGCACGCCTATCTCGTGTTTGCGTTGGCTCACTTGATAGCTCAAAACGCCGTACAGCCCGACAGCCGTCAGAAAAAGTGCTGAACTGGCGAAGATGCCCATCAAAAAGACGACGAATCGTTGGGACGCGACTGAAGCGCTGACCACTTCATTCATCGGCCGAATATTTGCAACTGGAATTTGCGGATCCACCTCCCTGATTGCATCCCTCAGTTGAGCGCCGACATCAATCGGCCCGGCCGTGCGTACAAGCCAAGTTGTAAGAAACCACCGATTCATCGAAACTGTCATTTCATCGGATATCCGCCCCATCGGCACGTAAACGGTCGGTTCGAGAGGTTTGTTAAATCCTTTTTCTCTGATATTGCTTACCACTCCGATGATTTTCCACTGGCGTTTATCAAATGAGAGCTCATGGCCGAGTGGATCCTCGGTGGGCCAAAAGAGACTAGCTAGATGTTGGTTCACGATAACGCCGGGCGTAGCC
>DATANL010000394.1:0-2448 GCA_036266295.1 Pyrinomonadaceae bacterium
GACGAGGTCAACATCATCGAGCGCGGGAAAAATTATGGCTGGCCCACGATTCACCATCGCGCTACGCGTGAAGGTATGGAGTCGCCGATCCTCGAATATACGCCCGCGTGCGCGCCGGGGAGCGGCACGTTCTATCGCGGATCGCAGTTTCCGCAATTCAAGGGGAATTTCTTTTTCGGCTGTCTGCGCGGCGAGCGAATCATTCGCGTCGTCGCCAATGGCCGGCAGATTGTCAGTCAGGAAAATCTACTGGAAGGAAAATACGGACGCATCCGCGATATCGCGGAAGGACCCGACGGTTTCATTTACTTTTCGACGTCGAATCGTGACGGTCGCGGCAGTCCCGCCAGCGATGATGATCGGATTTTGAGACTGGTGCCGGTGAAATAGATCTTGCCCGGCCACCGGTCAGTACCATCCGCATAAGCGGATGGGATCAATTGATCGGTGTAGACGCACTTGGATCCATTTGCTTACGCAAATGGTACTGACTCCACGACGCGAAGGCCGACATCGATGAAAGCCATGGGTAACGTGTGACAGGCGTTCTTAGATCCTCTGGGCCAGGACTGCCGTCTTACTCCAGCCGATGATCTGGAACGGCGGAAACTTATACTGACTGACTACTTGAAAGTGCCGGTCGGTGGTTTCCGCGAGTTCGTCTGGTGGATGAGTTTTGAATCTGAACAGAAGTTCGAGCAGCGTTGTCACTGCGGTCGGACGCATCGGCAGATGCAGGAAGTAACCTCCCGGTGAAATCACTCGGGCCATCTCGGCAAAACCGTCTTCGAGCGGCACATACTCCAACACGCCGCTGGTCATCACCAAATCAAAAGTCTGGTCCGCAAACGGCAGCGACAGAACATTGCCTTGCGCGAAGCGAACTTCCTGATTGTTCGGATTGTTCTTGGCGGCGTATTTCTTTGCCGTAGCGAGCACCGAAGAAGACAGATCCATTGCCGTCAATTTCACCGGCACCTTCAGCGTACGCAGCAAGGCCAGCGTCAACGTGCCGGTTCCGCAGCCCGCGTCGAGCACGCGCGCGTTCTCAAATACCGGCAGCGGATGCGCCTGCAAGTACTGGTCGAGCGAGCGACCATAACCATTTAATTTGAAGGTGAGGTCGTAGAAACGCTCAATGCGATCGTAAAACGACCCCGCCCGAGCCTGGGTCTTGGTCGCAGTCAGTACGTATTCGGCCATATTTTATTGAGTTTCGGTCGCGCTATTGAAACCTACCTGCGCGTTATCGTCAAGTCTGAAGCGCTGCAAAAACCACGCGATTCTAGCGCACCGACCGAGATTTCCAAAATCATACGCTTTTGTTCGCAATTCAACGCAAGATCCGGCAGGCAGCGGCGTTCCTCGATTATCAGCCGAAGCCTATTCGTTGAAGGGAGCAGTAGCGATGTTGAAGAGAATCGTCGTGGGATTGGTCGTCGCGGCCACCTTGAGTGTCGTCGCCGTTTGTGTTGCGGGTTACGGTTTTCATCGGGGGGCCGCAGCCGAAGGCCAGATTGATTCGCTGCCGGCCGAGCCCGACGAAGCCGCGGTACAGAACGGTTTCACGGTTCAGGTGGTCGTTTACGGTTCGCCGGCGACGGAGTACGCCGCCCGCGGCAAGCGCTACATCGAGGCGCTGGAGAACGCCGAATACGAATTGCGAATTCATAACCCAGGTTCTTCACGCGTCGCGGTCGCACTGTCGGTTGATGGTCTGAACACCATCGACGCACGACACACGAGCGCCTGGGACGCACACAAATGGGTGATTGAACCTTACGGCACAATCACCGTCCGTGGTTGGCAGATGAGTTCTGAGAATGCGCGCCGATTCTATTTCACCACCGAGCGTGATTCGTATGCCGCGAAACTCGGTCAGGCGGCGAACCTGGGAGTGATTTCCGCTGTCTTCTTCCGTGAACGCGGCCAGCCGGTAACCGTGACGCAGAACTGGCCGAAGCCTGTCTATGGCAAAGAGGGCGACACGCGCATGCCCAGAGATCGCGCCGAACAATCGGCGCCCCAGGCAGGCGCCGTTGATGCTGCCAAATCAAAGAGTGCGCCCGCTTATCCGCCGCCGGACGACGAATCAGCTGCGACCGGCATCGGCCGTTCGGTGCGGAACGACGTGCAGTGGGTGCACATGGATCTCGATCCCAAGGCCGTTAGCGAAGTGACGATTCGTTATGAATACCGCGCGGCCCTGGTGAGACTGGGCATTGTCCCTCGCGATTATCCGAAGCCGAATGTCATCGACCGCAGGGAACGCGCGCAGGGATTTGAGCCGAAGTTCTGCCCGCAGCCGTAGCGCGGATTTGGAGTGCGCCGGCAGAGCGCAGCGGCGACGGCGCTTTGGATCGTCGCCTCAAATGTGAATACTCGAGGTGCGTCGATCGACTTTTAGAGTTCTGACGGAAATATCCAAAGCGCCGTCGCCGCTTCGCT
>DATANL010000395.1:0-7270 GCA_036266295.1 Pyrinomonadaceae bacterium
CGGGGCATCAGCGACAAGGGCTATGCAAACCTGGCGAAGTTTGTTGAAGGCGGCGGCACTTTGATTTGCTTCGACGGTTCGTGCGCCGCGGTCATCAGACAGATGAAGCTGCCGCTGCGAAATATGCTGGCCGGGGTGCGCTCGTCGGACTTTTATTGTCCCGGATCGATTCTGCGAATTAACGTCGATACGGCCAACCCTCTGGCGCGGGCGATGTCGAAAGATACGGACGCGTACTTCATCAACAGCTCCGCGTTCGAGACCACGGACAACAAGGTGCAAGTCGTGGCCCGCTATGGAAAGGACGACGTGTTGCGTTCAGGCTGGCTGCGGGGTGAAGACAGGATTAAGGACAAGATCGCCCTGGCGGAAGTCGCAATGGGCAAAGGCCGGATCGTCCTGTTCGCGTTTCGACCGCAACATCGCGGACAAACCTGGGGCACGTTTCCATTCATTTGGAACGCGATCAATTTGAGCTCGCGATAGTTCAGAACCCCGACTGTCCGTTTTAGATGCGTCACGGGCTTCTGAGACGCTTGCCGCCGCCCTCCGCCGGTGCTAATCTCTCATCGTCGCCGGCTTTCTCTCCCCAACTAAGTCTCTCCTCTAATCAATTCGGGATGTTTGTGACCTAATCTCGGTCGCGTAACAACCTCGGTCCGGATGAAACGCATCTAAACCCCGTCAAAGAGGTTTCATTCTTCGCACGAAAGCATAATCGGTCTCTCCGAGGAGTTAATCATGAAGAAGTTCACTGCCCTCGCCTTAGCGTTCGCGATCACCTTGTTGTTGGTGCCGGCGGCCAATTCACAGTCCCGGCCGCGACGGGTCAACCCGAATCCACCTGCGGAACAGGGACAGCAGGGCCAATCCCAGACTTCGCCGCAACCGAACGACGCGAAATCACAGGTCGGGCGGCCGCCGGCGCCTCCGGTTTTGCGCGGAGCCAATCGCGACCCCAACGAGCAGAAACCGACCACGCCGCAAAAAGATGCCGGCCCGGAAGAAGTGGGCGAAGGTGACGTGGTGAAAGTCGATACCACCCTCGTCAGCATTCCGGTCGCCGTTATGGACCGCGATGGCAAGTACATCCCGGACCTGACGAAAGACAATTTTCGCGTTTGGGAGAATGACGTCGAACAAAAGGTCGCGTACTTTGCTTCAACCGAAAAACCGTTCACGGTCGCGCTGGTGATCGATACGAGTGCTTCGACGAGATACAAGATCGAAGAGATTCAGGACGCGGCGATCGCGTTCGTGAATCAACTTCGCCCGGACGACAAGGTCACTGTCATTTCGTTTGACGACAAGATTAAGGGCGCGGATCGAAGGCCGACCAACGATCGAGCGATGCTGCGCAGTTGGATACTTGATACGAGAATCGGTTCAGGCACCAGGCTGTACGATGCCGTCGACCAGGTCATCAACAACGTCTTTAGCCACATCGACGGCCGCAAAGCGATGGTGCTCTTTACCGACGGAGTCGACACGACCAGCAAGCACGCCGACTACCAGACGACGCTGCGAGATGCTGAAGAGAACGACACATTGATCTATCCCATCGAGTACGACACTTCGGCGGACATGGGCATTTGGTTCCCCGGCAGCGGTGGCGGTTGGCCCGGCGGCGGTGGCTCGCGACGGGGCCGGAATTATCCGAACGGCGGCAACTATCCAAATGGCCGAAACTATCCGAACGGCGGAAATAATCCGAGCGGTGGCAACTATCCAAACACCGGCAACTATCCGAACGGTGGAAATAATCCGAACGGCAGCGGTGGCAACAATCCGAACAACGGTCGAAATAATCCGAATAACAACCGCAGCGGCGGCAGTATCTTCGACGTGCTCGGCGCAATTCTTAACGGCGGTGTGTACCCTGGTGGTGGGGGCGGCGGACGCAACGGAGGCGGTTGGCCAGGTGGCGGCGGCTCAGGAACCAGCCGCGCGGAATATGAGATCGCGGATCAGTATCTGCACGACCTCGCACGCGTTAGTGGCGCGCGGCTTTACGATTCGGAACAGACGAACTTGTCGGCAGCTTTTCAATCGGTCGCCGAAGAGCTGCGCCGTCAATACAGCATTGGTTACTATCCGAAGAACGTTCCGCAATCGGGCGAACGTCGCAACATCCGGGTGCGCGTTAACCGGCCGGAGTTGGTGGTACGCACGCGCGACAGTTATGTGTTCCAGTCAGGCACGAATCAAACCGCGCAGGGCGCCACGCAAACCCAACCGGCAAAACCGCCAGTCCTAAAGAAGGACTACGCCGGTACACAGTGGCACTGAGTTTTGAGTGTCAGAAGCCCGACCGTGAGGGAGGGCCCGCAGCAAAAACATTATTAGCCGCGGATGTGAGGGGATCAAGAAGCAAGTTCTCGATTCGGCTCCATCCGCGGCTAACTTTTTTCGCTGACGCGCCCTGCCGGCCGGGCCGCTGATATTCACACGACAGTCCCGTCCGCAATTAACGCATTCTTGGGCACGATGATGATGCGATCGCGAATGTAATAGGTACCGTTCGGTCCATCGGCCGTCTCAACTCCAGCTTCATTCAACAAGCGCACCTCCTTGCCGATGCGCGCGTTTTTATCGATGAGCGCGCGCCGAATGACGGTGTTCTCGCCAACGCCAAGGCGCGGCCGATTGGCTTCGCGATCGGCGACCATGTCTTCCAGCGTTTGATAATAATCGGCGCCCATCATGTAGGCGGCGTCGATTTTCGATCCGTCCGCGATCCGGCTGCGCAATCCAATCACCGAGCGATTGATCTTCGCGCCGTTAATAATGCAGCCGTCACTAATGATCGAGTCGCGAATCTCGCAATTATCGATCTTCGAGGGCGGCAGGTAACGCGCGCGGGTAAACAGCGGCGCTTCTGCATCGAACAGATTGAACGGCGGAATTGCCGACGTCATGTCGAGATTGGCTTTGTAGAAAGCCGCTATCGTTCCGATGTCTTCCCAATAATCGTTGAAGAGATAGGCCTGCACATTGTATTTGTTAATGCTGTTGGGAATGACTTCCTTGCCGAAGTCGAGATGCGATGTGTCCTGGGCCAGGACCTCTTCCAACCGATCATATTTGAAAACATAAATCCCCATCGACGCGAGGTACGGGCGTTTGCTCGCGTCATCCGCCGACAAACCAAACGAGGTCGTGTCGACGCGCATCGCCTCCAGTGCTTCACCCTTTGGCTTTTCACGAAACTCAACGATCCGGCCCGCGTTGTCGATCTTCACCAGGCCGAACTCGCTCGCCGAATCCGGCGGAATCGGAATGACCGACACCGTAATATCAGCGTCAGTCTCGAAGTGCCGCGTGAGAAACTTTCGATAATCCATCCGGTAGAGATGATCGCCCGAAAGGATCAGCAGCGTGTCGATGCGCCAGTCGCGAATGTGCGGCAGGACCTGGCGGACAGCATCAGCAGTTCCCTGAAACCAATCAGGCCGCTCCGGAGTTTGTTCTGCCGCCAGAATCTCGACAAAGCCGTCGGCGAACGGCGAGAAGCGATACGTCGTGGCGATGTGCCGGTTGAGTGAAGCGGAATTGAATTGCGTCAACACGAACATGCGAATCACATCCGAGTTAATGCAATTCGAGATCGGCACGTCGACCAGACGATACTTTCCGCCGAGAGGAACGGCCGGCTTAGAGCGTTGCGACGTCAATGGAAACAGACGGCTGCCGGCGCCACCGCCGAGAATTACCGCCAAGAGATTGTGTCTGGAAGGCATAACCTGACGCGAGAATATAAGGAAAGCGCGCGGAGATTCAAGGCAGACCGAATGTTGATGGTGCGTATTTGACTGGAGCGAACCGTCTCGGTTGCCGTTATTTCGAGAATGCAAGCGAGGACGCTTGCGCTCCAGTCAAGGTCGTACAGCTAATGACATCAAAATAAAACTCGAAGTTTGCTTATCCAGCCAGATCAGTACCGATGAGATGGCCGGCCGATGTGAATGTGCGGCCCAGTCGCCACGCCGGGAATCGCTGTGCGAAACGCCGAAAAAGGAATACCGTTTTGCTGGAGGAAATTGATCAGCGCCTGACCTTCGGCGCCGTCGGGATTCAGCGAAATGTCCATCGCATTCCGATGGTCCAGTCGCCACTGATTGTGAATAGCTCCCTGGCCAAAAACTGCGATGGGCAGCGGCCGCTTGAACGTCTGTTGAAAAAACGTTTCGATCTTCGGCGCTTGTGTGAGCGCCCACGCGCCGGCGCCGTTGTAACGAATGAAAGACGTCGTGCGAATCAGAGAACCGCGGGACATTGGGCCAAGCTTGGCGATTTCCTTTTCGCCTTCGACTTCAACCAGGGCCTGCGCAATCTGCGTGTCCGCGCCAGTGATTTGAGTTTGCGTTTCGGTTACCTTGAGCCGCGCAGAAGTGACCTCGCCTTCAGTTTTTTCGACTTCGCGTTGCGACATCAGGCCCTCGGCAAAGAGCTTCTGTGCCTGATCGCGCTTCTCCTCGGCTTTCTTCAAAGCGTTTTGATATAGCGCCAGCAACCGTTCCAGACTCGCCTTGTACTCTTTGGTCGTACTGACGTACTGGTCGCGCAGTTTGGCCAAGTCGGATTGAGGTTGTTCGACGGGCGGCTTTGGCCTGGTCGGAGAAGGCTTCGGCTTTTTCTTTTGCGCCAGGGTGTTGACGCAAATCAGGCAGACCACCAGAACGATCAAGCTCGGGCAAATTGAGCGAGTAGCTGAGTCTTCTTTCATGATTCGCATTTGCCGCGCCGTGGTTCTAGTGCATGGCCACGGCTCCCGGCTTCCGCTTTACGCGCTCGAACAACAGGGTCGCCGGAATGCATAACAAGCACAGGAACGACAGCACACGGAAAATATCAATATACGACAGCAGCGTCGCCTGGCGCACGAGGGTGCCATAGATCCCGGCGTATGCCTGTTGGGTTGCCATGCCCGGCACGCCACGCGCTGCCAGTTGGCCCACGCGCTGTTGGAACGCGGGGTCGTAAGGGGTGAGATGCGCGACCATCATCGCCTGGTGGACCTGCGCGCCCCGCGCCAGCATCGTGGTCACGGCCGCGATGCCGACGCTGCCACCGGTGTTGCGCATGAGATTGAAAACGCCGGACGCATTCCCCATCTGTTCGTTGCTTAACGTGCCGAGCGCCATCGTCGTTAAAGGGACAAAGATGAATCCCATCGCGAAACCGCTGATGATGTTGGGCCAGACGATGCTGCTGATCGAAATTTCGAGATTGATCTTGCTGAACAAGAAGATTGAATAAGCGAGCACGCTGAATCCGAACATCACGAGATAGCGGCCGCGAATCCTATTAATCAAACGCCCCACGATCAGCATCGAAGTAATCGCGCCGAACCCGCGTGGGCTGACAGCCATGCCGCTCTCCACCGCCGGATAGCCCATTAGTGTTTGCAGGAACAAAGGCAACATCGCAATGGTCCCGTAGAGCACGATGCCCATGGCGATCATGAGCGAGGTGCCGACGGCGAAATTGCGATTAGCCAGCACGCGCAGATCGACAATTGGTTCTTTTGATCTCAACTCCCAGATTACAAACGTGACGGCCGCGATGACCGAAAGAATGACAAACCCGGTGATGAAGTTCGACGCGAACCATTCTTCTTCCTGCCCTTTGTCCAGCACCAACTGCATCGAGCCCAGCGCCAGGGCCATCAATCCGAACCCAAGATAATCGATGCGGCCGGGACGTTGCTCGCGAATGTACGGCGGGTCCTGGACGAACATGTTGCACATCACGATCGCCATGATGCCCACGGGAATGTTGATATAAAAAATCCAGCGCCAGGAGTAGTTGTCCGTGATCCAACCGCCGAGTGTTGGGCCAATGATCGGCGCGACCACGACGCCCAGCCCAAAGACTGCCATGGCTGAACCGCGTTTCTCGGCCGGGAAGCTTTCCATCAACACGGCCTGGGCGATTGGTTGCAGCGCGCCGCCACCGGCTCCTTGTGCAATCCGGGCGACGATCAGCATGCCGAGACTGGCTGCGGCGCCGCATACAGCCGACGACAAAGTGAAAAGGATGATGCAGACGATCAGAAAGCGCTTACGTCCAAAGAATCTGCCTAACCAGTTCGCGGCCGGCAGAATGATCGCATTTGAAACGAGATAACTCGTCAAGACCCAGGTCGCTTCCTCAGGCGTCGCCGAAAGGTTGCCGGCGATGTGCGGCAACGCGACGTTCGCGACCGACGTGTCGAGGACCTCCATGAAAGTGGCGAGCATTACCGAGGCAGCGATTAGCCACGGGTTGAAAGCGGGAGTCCAGGATTGTTGGGAAGTGTTGGGCATCGATTAGAAAAGACTATTTGTCATTGGTCATTTGCCATTTGTCATTGATTATTTGTCCCTCGACATTGGGTCTTTGTCGCTCGACATCGGGCCTTTGTCGTTCGACATACGCACGTTTTCGTAGGACATCAGGCCTTTGTCGTTCGACCTTGGGCGTTTGTCCTTCGACATTAGGGTTTTGTCGTAAGACATTGGGCCTGTGTCGTTGCACCCTGGCTCGGCGTCGTAGCTCGTTATCAAATCAGCGAATGACAAATGGCCAATGGCCAATGACAAATAGTCTTTTCACTTAATCCTCACTTCCGGCACCGCCGACATCCCGGGAGCCAAAAGATGCTGCGAATCTATCTGATTCGGCTCGAAGACGATCTTCACCGGGACCCGTTGCACCACCTTCACGTAGCTGCCGGTCGCGTTCTCAGGCGGAATCAAACTGAACCGCGAACCGGTGCCCGCTTGAATGCTGTCAACGTGTGCCTTAAAAATTTTTCCAGGATACGCATCGACCGTGACCTCGACCGGTTCGCCGGGCCGAATACTGCCGATCTGGCTCTCTTTAAAATTTGCCGTCACCCAAACGTCGCCCGGCACGATCGCCATGAGCGGTTGGCCCACCTGTATCAGCGCGCCGACTTCGACGGACTTGCGCGTGACGCGGCCGGCTTCCGGCGCATAAATCTTCGCGTACGAGAGTTGTAGTTCGGCTTCATCCACCGCTGCCTGCAACTGTGCGAGGTTCGCGCCGGCTGATGCGGCCTGCGCTTCGCTGACGGCCACCTGCTGCGGCGCAGTGTTCGCCTGCTCGAGACGGCCCAGAGCTTCGTTCACCTGTGCGCGAGCCGCGCCAACCTGCGACTCGGCGCGCTGTGCGGTGGCGGCTTGCGCAGAGGTGGCGGCGCGCGCCTGGCTGACTTGCGCTTCAGCAGCGGCGATTCTTTCGTTCGCGACTTCGACCTGTGCGT
>DATANL010000396.1:0-8422 GCA_036266295.1 Pyrinomonadaceae bacterium
GAAGAGCGAAAGGTCGCGGGTCCGGCGAAGTTGATTGAGACGTATCCCAGGTTGAGCGAATCAGTCGAGGCGGATGACGAAGACCAACAGGGCCGGCTATTTTAGTCAGTACCATCCCCGTCAGGGGATGGATCAACCGAACATTGAGGTCAGTGTTTGATCCATCCCCTGACGGGGATGGTACTGACTAAGTGCCTTGCTCCGTCGCCGCACTCCAAAATTATTTGGCCAGCGGGAATACGGGTTCGATATCCACCGGGACGTCTTTCAATTTATCCAGAGCATTCCGCATCGGCGGGCGAATCACGGCGAACTTCACCAGCATTACGCGCGCCTTGTCGTAGGAACCTTCAGCTTCGAGCGTCAGCAACTCGGACGTCAGCTTGCGCGCCGCGTCGCGAATCTTCGATTCGTCGATGCTGAACTTGCCGGTCTGTTCGTCGTATTTGATGCCGCCTTCGTCGGTGAAGTAGTTGAACTGCATCGCCACGCCACGGCCGTGCGCTTCGTTGATGCCGAACCGCACCGAGCGAAACATGCTCGCCAGGTACGTCGTGTAAAGCGTCCGCTGCATCGTCTTTGGCACCACACCCTTATCAATCAGATACTGCAGCGCCCAGAGACCGGTGACGTCGGCCTTGGCTTCTTCGATCGCCGAATATAGTTCCTTCAATTGCAAACGCACCGTCGTCGACTGGCCGCTGACGTTGATGTTGTGCGGCCCGAGGCCGTGCATCAGCTCGTGCGTCAGGATGTGCGTGAAGAAGGAATCGAACGAAAGCTTCGCTTGATCGGCACGGGTAAGCACCACGCGCGAGATCGGAATCAGGGTCTTATTGAATTTCGCATCCTGCACGTTCTTCAGCATGATGCGCTTCGATCCTTTTTCCTTCACTACGCGTTCGTCGTTCGGCAAATTGAACGCCGCCGTCTGCACACCGCTGTTGCCTTCGCCCGCGCTGAAGACTTCGTTGACGACGCGAATGGGCGACGCTGCGCCAAGCTTCGGATTGCGATATTTCGGATCGATGGGCAGGTGGTCCTCGAGTTCCTGCAAGTAACCGCTGAACTTCTTCAGCTTCTCACTTTCGGTGTCGTCACGCAGGGTGACGTAAGCCTCGAACGCGGCCTTGTAACCGAACAATTCATCTTCGTAAGTTTCGTATGGACCAATGGTCAGATCGATCGGCGAATCGAGATCCATCCAGGCGACGTCGCTCTCGTAGTAATCATTCGACAGGAACGCCGCCGCGCGCTTCTCGAGGAAAATTTTCAAGGTGGCGTTGGTGGCCAAGGCCGCCGCTTCGCGCAAAAGCTTCGCCGCAGGTTCAAGGAACTCGCGATATTCTTCACTGTAAGGCACGGCTTTCAACTTGCCGTTCGCATCGCGGCGGATGGTGTAGAAATATCCGGTCGCCTTCGCTTTCTCTTCCGCAGACAACGTGCCCAGCCAGGCGTTGAATTCGTCTTTGGTGATATCGGCAGGATAAAAATTCGCGTACGGCGGACGCTTCGGCACATTCGCAATGAACGGTTCGTTGTCGTCGAGTTGCGACCAGGGCCCCTGGTTGATCTTGAAGTAATGCAGACGCAGCCGGCCGGGCGGCGTCTTGTCTGCCTCTAATTGCTTCAGCAGCGATTCGTTGCCGCTCCAAATCTGACGCTGATAAAGCGCGTCGTAAAGCTTTGCAGCGGCGATTATCTTTTGCAAAGCCTTTCGATCATTCGGCGATGGTCGCGCCGTGTTCGCGGTCATCACGGTCGGCGCAAACCGGCGGATATCCTTGCCCAACTCTTCCGCTTCGTCCGGCCTTACCATTCGTTGTTGGTTTGCGAATACGCTCATCGAGAAAGCCGTTAGAATCACAAAGACAATGGTTCGTTTGAGAATGCGCATCGATCTCCCTCACAAGTTCTGTCGGTTCTTCAAAATCTTCACGAAGGACGCCGACAATAATTCGTCATGCGTCAGCGTCGTCAGTTGCATCGCTTCATCTTCCGTCACCGCGCCGCAGTTAATCGCGCGCAGGAAATAATTCAAGAGGCCCTGGCCGGTAGCGGCATCGTCGAAGACATCGCCGACCAGCGTAGCCTTAGCCGCCTTTTCGACAAAGTTACGCAGCCGTTCGGAAGCCGCGTCGAGACTTTCGAGGAAAAATGCATACACGGCCGCATAGCGCGTCGGGAGTTGCGCCGGGTGCAAGTCCCAGCCCTGGTAGAAACCGCCGACCAGCGAGTGCTGAATGTGATCGTAGTGCAGCTTCCACGCGCGATGAACCACCGCCCGATTCTCTTCCATTTGCTCGGCGGTCAAGGACGAGCCCGCGCCGGCGCGATGCGGACCGACGGGCATGATGTTGGTGGCGCCGTCAGACAACCAGATGCCGGTGCCGGCGAATGAAACCTGCATCATGTGCTTCGCGAAGTCGCAGGACGGATGCATCATGTGCTGATGCGCGGCGGTGATTGAACAACTCGCGGTGTAATCGTAAGTGCCGAAGTGCGCGGCTATGCAACGCCCCCGCGCCGCGGCCAAGAGCAACGGCAGGTTGATGCGGCCCTCATAATCGATGATCGATTGCGTCGTCTCGATCATCATTTCCATCCTGAGCGATCCGTTGGAGAGTCCGGTTTGCTTTTCCAGCAAATCGAAAATGTCGGCCAGCGCGGTCACTTGTTCGGGAGTCGTAATCTTCGGCTGCGTCACCACGAAATTAACGGGCAGCTTTCCACCGGTCCGATCGAGCAGAGTCGAAACAAAAATGTCCAAGGTGCGAATGCTGCGCGCGCGTAACTCTTCGTTGAATGGTTTGATGCGAATGCCGATGAAGGGCGGCAGCGATCCAGCTTCCATGCCTTTCGCGACTTCGATCGCGGCTGCTTCGGCGTGGCCGTCTTCTTCGGCGTCAGGCCGGTTGCCGTAGCCGTCTTCAAAGTCGATACGAAAATCTTCGACCGGTTCGCGCTGCAACTTTTCCTGGACCCTCGCATAAATCGTATGCGCCAGCCAGGCAGCTTTGTTGTCGCCGCGCACAGTTTCGGGGTCGTTCTCAAGCCGGTGTTTTAAGCCGGTCGCATACTCGAGCACATCCGGCAGTTGATCCGATAACGGCAGTCCGACCGCCCGCGCAAACACCGCAAAGTCGGAGGCGTTTTCATTTAACGACCGCTGCGCGACCTGGCCCAGACGTGGCGCCGAATCAGCGCGAAACAGATGCGCGCCGCCATAGACCGTGTGCACGGGTTGGCGCCGGCCAGACTCTCCGGGATAGCACGCGACGAACTGCTGGTTTGATTGGGCCAGTCGTTCAGATGTGGCACGCAGTGACTCATCCGAAAGCGATATTTTCATCTTTCGTCCATTCTTCTTACTTCTTTGGTTCGCGAAATCAACTGACTTTAGTACCAAAATCGCCGCTGTCGCAAATTAGAAAGCCCGACCAATCGAAAAAGAGAGATTGACGCCACGCAATCGCGCTCGTTAAGATGGAATTGCCCCGCGTACGCCTCCCTGACGCCGGTAATCATCCCAAGCGACAGTCTCCCGGCGAAATTTTGAGTGCGATTTATGAAACGGAATAAAAATCTATTTAACTCCAGTGGAAAAAGTGTGCACCGACAACCTTTGACGACCCGCAGTAACAAACCCTATCGAAATTACTTTGTGCTCGCCCTGGCGATTGCGGTCCTGACCTTCGTAGGATTTTCCCAGTTACCAAAAGCCGACGCCCAGAACACGCGAGCGCGATTTCAGCAGGACCTGGCGCAGACCTTTACGAGTTATGAGCAGTTGAGCGTCGATCCGGGCTCAGTGGCCGAACAGGTACATGCATCTGGCCGAGTCTCGCTCGTCAGTACGGCGCACGATTTTGAGCTGGAACTTCAGCCGAGCGATCTGCGCGGGCCGAATTATCGCGCGGAACAAACCGACGCCGACGGTGTGGTGCGGGCGACGGCGATGCCCGGCGTCACTACTTTCAAAGGCCACCTCGAGGGCGCCTCGAAGAGCGATGCGCGGTTCACGATCGACGGCCAAAAAATCGAAGGCATGATCATCACGCCGGGCCAGTCATATTTTATTGAATCGGCCCAGAAGTATTCGGCGGCGGCGGCGGCGACCGATTATCTGCTGTACACCGCTGAGGATGTGCGCTCGGACATCACGCGCTCGTGCGGTGACACGCTGGAGCAACAAGTCAACGCCGGCGCCAAACAGATGATGACGTCCGCGACCTCTGGCGCGACACCGGCGGTCTTCTCTCCCTTAAAAGTTGTCGAACTCGCGACCGAATCCGATCTGGAATATACGAATGCTCTGGGCGGCGCGTCGCAGGCGAACAGCGATATCCTCAGCATCATGAATTCGATTAACGCGATTTATGAGCGGGACATCGGCCTGACCTTTACTGTTACCTATCAACATGCCTGGACGACGGCTGATCCATTCGGGGCGAACCCTTCATCGGCCGCGACGGTGCTTACCAATTTCACCAGCAACTGGAACCAGAATCCGCCGACGCCATCGCACGACGTGTCGCATTTGTGGACCGGAAAAAGACTGACCGATGCCAATGGTGTCGCGTGGCAGGGCGTCGTCTGCGCGAACCCGACCCACGCGTACGGCATCTCGGACCGCGAGACGATCTCGCCTTTTCGCGTGACCATTCCGGCGCATGAACTGGGTCACAACTTTAATGCGAGCCATGCTGATTCCGGCGCCGGCCACCCTGAATGCGACAACACCATCATGGTGACTATCCAGAATCAGAACAACAGCAGCTTTTTCTGTCCGTTCTCGATTAGCGAAATCACGGGGTTCGTGCAGGCCAACTCGAGTTGTCTGGGCACTGCGCAAAACAACAACCCGATCGATCAGACCGACTTCTTTGTGCGCCAGCAGTACGCCGATTTTCTCAACCGTGCGGCTGACGCGGGCGGCCTCGCATTTTGGAGCGGACAAATAAATAATTGCGGCACTAATACGACGTGCCGGGATGCTGCGCGGGTGAACACCTCGGGCGCATTCTTTCTCTCAATCGAATTCCAGGAAACCGGCTATCTGGTCGAACGCGCATACAAGACTGCTTACGGTGACGCAAGTGGTAGTTCGCAGTTGGGCACTCCCCACAACCTGCCCGTCCCGATTGTTCGCTTCAATGAATTCCTGTCGGACCAGCGCTCGATTTCAAACGGAGTGATTGTCAACCAGGGCGATTGGCAGACGCAGTTGGAAAATAACAAGGTCGCTTACTTCAACAGCTTCGTGCAGACGTCGCGGTTCACGACGAAGTATTTCTCGACGATGTTGCCGACGGACTTTGTCCATACGCTGAATCAGAATGCCGGCAGTCCAATGTCGGTGACCGAGGAAGCACAGGAAGTCGCCGCGCTCACTGCCGGGAGCAAGACGCGGGCGCGGGTGGTGCGAGATATCGCCGAGCATCCGGCGCTGGCCAAAGCCGAAACGAACCGCGCGTTTGTGTTGATGCAGTTCTTCGGTTACCTGCGGCGTAATCCGAACGATGCGCCTGATAAGGATTACACCGGCTATGACTTTTGGTTGTCGAAGCTCAATCAATTCAACGGCGACTTTCAGGCGGCCGAGATGGTGAAGGCATTTATCGGCTCGCCTGAATACCGCTCGCGCTTCGGCACGCCTTAACGAGTTGCGGAAAAGTCCTGGCTGAAATCGACATCTGAACTCTCTGAGGGGGAAGGGCGCTTCAACCCTGCTGCTTCTTTTCTCAGGCAATCCCGTTATCTAAGCGGGAGCGAGCCACGCTTCCGAACCTGAGAGATAATCTTCGATCTATTACTCCTTTGATCGTCTTCTTCCGCAAGGCACGGCGGAAACACCATCGGAAATGGTGGCCGTTTTCGTTTAGAGAAGGCGAGCCGCCGTCGTGAGCGCCTCACCAAGAAAAGTCGAAACGCGGGCATTGACATTTCAGTTCAAAGCAGCCTAATCTGCGGCATCTTTAGTCTCAGGGGCTCTCAGAACATGTCGCCATCAAGTCCCCGTCGCAGGTTCATACGTATCGCGATCGCCTTTGTGATTCTCGCCGTGTGTGTTGGCTGGCTGGTGTCACGCAATTCAACTGACCGCGTCCTCGCCCAGAGCGGCGGTAATTACAAAAATTTTGAGGGGCCACAAGTCCATCCTTTGGCGATGACGCCGGACGGCACTCGCTTGCTTGCGGTCAACACGCCAGCTGCGACCTTATCAGTTTTCCAACTCGTGTCCGGGTCACCGGTTCTGACCGCCGAGATTCCTGTCGGCCTGGAGCCGGTCAGCGTCGCCGTGCGTAACAACCGCGAAGCCTGGATCGCCAACTGGATGTCGGATTCGGTGAGCATCGTCGATCTCACGACCGGGAACGTGATTCGTACGATCGATGTCGGCGATGAGCCGACCGACGTTCTGTTCGCAGGACTGAGCAGCGAGAAGGCATTCGTTTGCGTATCGGGCGGCGGGACGCGGGCCATCGCCGGCGGCGGCACGGTCACGGGCGCGAGCGGCGCGGTCAAGGTTTTCCCCGACGCGTCCAACCCAACGCTGGCCCTGCAAACGATTCAAATCTTCGGCAAGCAGCCGCGCGCGCTCGCCCGCAGCGATGACGGCTCGCGCGTCTTCGTCTCGGTCTTCGAGTCGGGTAACCAGACGACCATCGTGTCGCAGTCCGATGTGGCCGCGAACGGCGGCATGCCACCTCCGAACCCCGCGATGAACCCGTCGCTGCCCCCTGCTCCCAACACCGGCCTCATCGTCAACTGGAACGGCTCCAACTGGGTTGACGAGTTGAACCGCTCCTGGAACGCGGTCACGCCGTACACGCTGGCCGACATGGACCTCTTCGTCATTAACGCTTCGGGCGCGCCGCCTTCGGTGAGCGCGCAGGTGCGAAGCCTGGGCACGCACATCGGCAACATGGTCTTCGATCCAGTGTCGCAGCGGCTCCTCGTCGCCAACCTCGACGACATCAACCAAGTGCGCTTCGAGCCGAACGTGCGCGGGCGCTTTCAGGCGACCCGCGTCTCCGTCCTCAACGCTCCCGCGGGGACGACGCCCACGATCGCCTCTGTCTCAGATCTGAACGCGCACGTTGACTTCAACAACACGGCGGGCACGGACGCCGAACGTGCGCTCTCGCTCGCGATGCCCGCGGACATCAAGCGTGCCGCTGACGGCACGGTCTACATCGCGGCGACGAGTTCGGCGAAGGTAGGCTTCCTCAATTCGTTGGGTGCGGTGCAAGGGCGCATCAACGTCGGCAACGGACCGACCGGACTCGCGGTTGACGACGCACGCGGTCGCCTCTATGTCCTTAACCGCTTCGACCAGACCATCAGTGTCGTCGACACCGCGTCGAAGGCGCAGACGGCGGTCGTCGCAGTCGGCTTCAACATCGAACCCATGTCGGTGCGCAACGGTCGCGGCTTCCTCTACGACGCTGCGTCGTTCTCCGCGCACGGGACGGTTTCGTGCGCGAGTTGTCACTTGAACGGCCATCGCGACGGCCAGGCTTGGGACCTGGGCAACCCGCTGGGGTCGCTTGACACCGTCAATACCATCACCGGCCCTGCGGTAGCCCACCCGATGAAAGGACCGATGACGACGCAGAGTCTGCGCGGCATCATTGGCAACGAGCCTCTGCACTGGCGCGGCGATCGTGCCGGACTCGAAAACTTCAACGGCGCTTTCGTCTCGCTCCTCGGCGGGCCGCGGCTGCTCACGGACCAGGAGGTCGCGGCCTTCAAGGCGTTCGTGCAGACGCTCACCTACCCGCCGAACCCGAACGAGTCGCAGACGCGACCGCCCGCCAATCAGGAATTCTTCAACAACGAGCCTCTCGACCGCAACGTCGCCCCGTGTAGCTCCTGTCACAACGTGACCAGCTTCGCGCCGGGGACGAACAACACGATCATCCCCAAAGACCTCTTGCAGGAGCCGCAGGGATTCAAAGTCTCGCAGTTCCGCGGCGCGTACCAGAAGGTCGGAATGGACAAGACGGCGGGCGAGAAGCTCGCGGGCTACGGCTTCGCGCACGACGGCACTTTCGATACGCTCTTCAACTTCATGAAGGCCCCGCAGTTCGACTTCACTAGCGCGCACGACCCGGCGGGCAGCACCGCGACCGCCGACCTCTGGCGTCGCACCATGGAGACCATGATCCTCCAACTCGACACGGGCATCGCCCCTTGCGTCGGGATGATGACGACGGCAGCTGCCGACAACAAAACCTCCGCCGCGGTAACCACCCGCATTTCGCTTCTGAGTTCGCAGGCGGCCGCCGGCAACTGCGATTTGGTGGTCAGAGGAATCTATGGCGCGCGCCTCCGTGGTTTTGTCCAGGTCACAAACGGAGTCTTCCAATCAGACAGCCGATCGGAAGCTCAGGTCACCACGCAGCAACTATTGAAT
>DATANL010000397.1:0-2523 GCA_036266295.1 Pyrinomonadaceae bacterium
AACCCAGAGCGGTAGCGACGGGATCGTGGTCGTCTGGAAACAAATCAATTGATCCGGTCGCTACCGCTCGCGGTTCTGACACGATCAAAGGGCCGCCGCGCTCCAAAATCAAAACGCTTTTCCCGCATACATCAGCAAGTGCTCCACGATCGGCCCCAGGCTCAGTGCCGGAAAGAAAGTCAGCGCCCCCAGAATTATGATCACGCTCACCAGCAACACGGTGAACAGCGGGGTGGTGACCGGGAACGTTCCCAACGAAGGCGGCACGATCTTTTTGCGCGCCAGGTTGCCGGCGATGGCGAGCATCGGCACGATCATCAGGAAACGACCGGCCAACATCGCCGCGCCAATGCTCGAGTTGTACCAAAGCGTGTTCGCCGAGATACCGGCGAATGCCGAGCCGTTGTTGCCTGTTCCCGAGGTGTACGCGTAGAGAATCTCAGACAGTCCGTGCGGGCCGCCGTTGGCTAATTGCGATGTGCTAAAAGAGGGAGCGAGTACGGCGATGGCGGCAAACACCAGGATCACCAGAGGGAAGATCAGAACGTAGAGCATCGACATCTTCACGTCGTATGATTCGATCTTCTTGCCGAGATATTCCGGAGTGCGGCCCACCATCAAACCCGCCACAAATACTGACAGGATGCAGAAGATCAACATCCCGTAGAGACCACTGCCGACACCGCCAAAGATAATTTCGCCCAGCATGATGTTGACCAGCGGCACGAGGCCGCCGATCGGTGTGAACGAATCATGCATCGCATTGACTGCGCCGCAGCTCGCGTCCGTGGTGACGGTCGCGAAGAGCGCGCTGTCAGCGATGCCGAATCGGACTTCCTTGCCTTCCATGTTGCCGCCGGAATTGCCTGAGCCGGCAACCTGGTTCGTATCGTGCAACAACGGATTGCCGTGCGACTCGGCCCAGTAAGCGCTGACCACTCCCGCCAAGAACAGGAGGACCATCGCGGCCAGCACGGCCCAACCATGCTTCGGCGAGCCAGTCATCCGGCCGAGCGTGTAAGTAAGGCCCGCACCCACGGCGAAGATGAGCAGCATCTGGATGAAATTGGTTAACGGCGTCGGATTCTCGAACGGATGCGCGCTGTTGGTGTTGAAAAAACCACCACCATTCGTTCCCAACTCTTTGATAATCTCCTGAGAGGCAACGGGCCCTTGCGCGATCGTCTGGGTAGTGATGGTCTGTTCCTGTTTTTGACTAGTGCCATCGGGATTGGTGAGAACATTTCCGCTGGCGTCTTTCTTATCCACGATGATCGTTTGCGGTTCGATCAGTTGGGCAGTGTCATATGCCCGAAAATTTTGTACGACGCCTTGCGACACGAGCAGCAACGCGCCCAGAACGCAAACCGGTAACAGCACGTAAAGATTGCAGCGAACAAAATCGACCCAGAAGTTTCCGATCGTTTCCGTCTCGCGCCGCGCGATCCCGCGAATGAACGCGATGGCCAAAACAATGCCCGTCGCGGCCGACCCAAAGTTGTGGTAAGCCAGGCCGGCCATCTGCGTGAAGTAACTCATGGTTACTTCCGGGACATAGCTCTGCCAGTTTGTGTTGGTGGTAAATGCCGCGGCGGTGTTGAAGGCCGAACCGACAAAGCCCGTCGCAGTTGCGGATGAATCGACGCCCGGCAGCTTTTGTGGATTGAGCGGCAGGTAATACTGGACCCGCTGTATCAGGTAGAGCAGCAGCAACGACGTCAGGCTATAGATGAGCATCGCCGTCGCGTACTCAGTCCAGGGCATTTCTCGCTTTTCATCGACGCCGGTCAAACGATAAATGATGCGTTCAAGCGGACGCAGGATGGGATGCAGAATGGTGCGTTCGCCGTTGAAGACCCGCGTCATGAAAACCCCGACGGGCTTGGTAATCGCGACGATGATCGCAGTGAAAAGCAGAATTTGCAGCCAACCGATTAAGGTCATAAGCGTGACCCGGACTTTAGTCTTTGCCTCTAAAATTTCTCGGGACGCAGTAGCGCCACGGTTAAATAAATCAGCAGCAGCAGCGAAACTGCCGCCATTATCAGCGTTCCTAAGCTCATATCGTTGTATGTTCAGCCAAGCTGCTCATTGCAACTTCTCGCAGGCGCGAACGTAAGCCAGCGCAATCAGAAAAAAGACGACCGTGGCGATGACGAACAAAAGATCCAACATTGCGAATCCTCAATTGAAGTTGTAACCGAACTCGAGCAGGAAGAAATGATTCCCACTCGCAGCGTTTTGATTGCCGACGGTATAAGTCGCGTACGCGGTAATCTTTGGTCCGACTTTAAGAATTACGCCGGGCGAGAAGTATCCCGCACTGTGTTTTCCGGTAAACCAATCCGCCGCGACAGTAACTTTCTTGTTTAGCGGCTGCTCAAAGGTGAATTGTCCGCCGGCGCGGTTCGCATTTGGCGCGACTACGTTCTTGCTGAAGAAGTAGCTGCCGAAACCGATGCGAGTGCTTTGGTTGAAGGTCTTCTGCGTCATTAGATAACTGTAAGTGCCCGCGTCGTACTG
>DATANL010000398.1:0-3628 GCA_036266295.1 Pyrinomonadaceae bacterium
GCGAAATTGCAACCGAACCTTTTCTCCAACCTTGGTGTTCTTGATGATTGAGACGTCGGTGTTGTTAAAGCCCGGCCCCATGACGACGTTTCGGCCCAGATTGCCAAAACGCGGCACCGCGCTGAATACCGTCGTATCGAACCAGCGATCGACGCTGCCGATGATATCTATCGGGCCGTCTACATCAGGTCGCACCGTATTCGCGACACCGGTGAGCGTGCTGTTGCTGGTCACAATGTTGACGGGGCTGCCGCTTTGCGATTGAACGATGGCGGCAATCTCCCATCCTTCGACCCATTGGTTCGCGCTCCAGGGCAGATTGTAAAGGGCGCTGATTACAAACCTGTTACGCGCATCGAAATCCGAAAGTCCGCGGTCGCCACGAAGATTGTAGGCGTCCTGTCCGACAATCCCTCCCGTGCTGAACGAGTTATAGTCCAGCGATTTAGACCACGTGTACGAGGCATTAAACTGCAAGCCATGACTGAGTCGATGTGCGGCAGTGACCCACAGCCCGTTGTAACTCGAGTTGCCCGCGCTCTCGACCTGTGTAATGTTTCCCAAAGTTGTGCCAGGCAGGATCGGGCTCGACGATGAAAGTCTGGGGAATGGCCGGACGCCGTTGACCGGCTGATTGATATTGTGCCGAATGATGAGATGAGTGCCTTTTGAACCGATGTAGCCGGCCATCAGAGCAAAGTGTGAGTTCACCTCGCGTTGCACATTCAGGTTCCACGATTGCATGTAGGCGTTGTCGAATCCCTGGTTAATCGAGACCGGCGCCAGACCCGCCGGGTCCGCGAGATTAAGCGCATTATCAAATCGAACCGAACCGCTGAAGGTGAGCGGTATCGCCAACGGCGGGTTAGCCGCGGTTGGGATAACGACGCTGGTCATGGGCTGATCGGTCTGAATCGAATATGCCGCGCGCAACGAAGTCTTGCCGTCTTTGAAAGGGTCCCAAACCACGCCGACTCGCGGCTGAAGGTTCTTGTTGTTTTGGTGATAGACCCGATCGAGAGCGGTACCGACACGGACCAGCGACGCAGTTGCCGGATCGAAAACAATGAACCGGTCATAGCGCTCGGTCGGTGTCAGGTTCCAGTCGTAACGCAATCCCAGTTCGAAAGTGAGATTCGGCCGGGCTTTAAAGTTGTCCTGAATAAAGGACCCGAATGCGCCTTGCGAGATGCTGCTCGACTGGCTGCCGAGCGTTACGCTGAATGAATTCGCGTTGCCGGTCAGGAAGGCAGCCACAGTCGGAAAATTGAAACTGCCCGTGCCCTGCCGGAGATTATTGTTGAGGAACTCGCGAAACTCGCCGCCAAATTTGAGCGAGTGTTTTCCGGTGAGATAGCTGATGGTATCGGCCGCGACGATGGTCGTGTCGCCGCGTCCGGACGGTTGCGCCGAGGGACCGCCGAAATTAAGAGCGCCACCAGCAACGCTGATCTGCGGCAAGCCGATTGGCTGAGTGATTCCGTTGTTAATGCCAAAGTCAATCGGATTCAGTTGAGCATTCGGAACAGTCGAAGATGAAAAGCGATTAAAGCCGAGCCGGATTTCATTGACGACCGCGGCGCTGAAGGTGTGTGTCTCGTTGGTCGTGAACACCTGTCGCAAGGCGCGCGCGCTGTTGCCAAAACCTGGAACGGTGTTTCCCGTGCGCGTTGGTTCGTCACTCAACGTGCGGTAAATATTGTAGTAGCCGTGAAGCTGGTCGTCATCATTGAGATGATAGTTGATATCCAGCGACCATTGGTCGGCATTGACCGGCGCATTCGCAGAGCCAACAAAGCGTGGCGTGCCGGTCGAATCCACGAAATTGGCGTGCGGTATTAACGGAAGCAGTTTTCCGATGGCCGAATCTGTGACGGCCGCGCGTTGCGCATCGCTCAAGACCAGGCTGTTGACGTCCAGGCGCTGCCTTTGTCGCAGCGCTTCGTAGGACGTGAAGAAGAATAACTTCTCTTTAATTAAGGGACCGCCGACATGACCGCCGAACTGGTTGCGCTTGAACGGCGGCGGTTTGTTCGAGGTGAAGTTAAAAAAGTTTCGCGCATCGAGAGCGTCGTTGCGAAAGAACTCGAATGCCTCGCCGTGAAAATCGTTCGTGCCCGAGCGGGTGGCAATGGTCACGATGGCGCCGGAGCTTTGACCGTGCTCTGAACTAAACGTGGAATTATCGACCTTAAATTCCTGCACAGTGCTGATCGATGGCTGATAACTAATCGAGGCGAATGCCAGATCGTTCAGGGTGATTCCATTAACCAGATAGTTAACGGTTTCTTCACGGTTGCCGCCGGTGTTGAATGCCAGCGAACCCAAGCCGCGCATGGGCGCAGAGCTAAACGATCCCTGCGGCGGGGTCACCGAGCTGGGAATCAGCAGACCGAGGTCGAGAAAATAACGGCCATTGAGCGGCAGTTGCTGGACCATGCGTTGGTCCACGACGTGACCGACCGCTATTGTGGATTGCTCAATGAGCGCATGTTCAGCGCTGACGGTCACCGTCTGGGAAACATCGCCGACCTTGAGTTGAAAATCCTGGTTTACCGTCTCGCCGATCGTGAGGGTCAGCTTTTCGATCAATTGCTTTTGAAAACCCGTGCCGGCAACTTCGACGCGATACGTTCCTAACGCGAGGGCGACCAACTGATATCGGCCCGATTCATCCGTTACGGTACGGCGGCTGGTTGAAGTCTCAGCGTTGGTTGCGATGATTTGGACGGCGGGAACCGCGGCGCCATTGGGATCGACTACTTGTCCTTCGATCGCGGCCGTCGATTGGGCCTGTGCGGTCAGGCACCATGCCAGACTGCAGCAGACCGCGATCAGGAGCGAAACCCGGTATCGGCCCACACTAAGAAAAGTTTGGGATAAGAGCGCACGGAAAGAGTGCGGGGACGAGAAAACGCCGCCATTTGTCTCACAAGCGTGGCAGGGGAGACACATTTTTCCACCCTAACGTAAGAGACACTGAACCCTCCCCTTACTCGATCGGGTGGAACCCTGGCGACGGGTACCGCGGTAGGAGGAGGTGGCTTTCAACCTCCGATGAAAGCCGCACACGACCCAACTGCGACGGGATTATACTCGCGGGAAGCGCTCCCGTACAGGATTTAGATCACATCGGGGCCCACTACTACGCCCCGTATCCAAGGTTTGGCGCATTTCATGGCCGATGGCGGGTATAATGCGGACCGCTCGAACGCAACACTCAATGAACTATGAAGTTGTGACTAAGACCGTGACCGCGCAGCCGATTGCGGCTGTCCGGCGGCGCGTAAGAATTGGAGACGTCGTGAGAGTGTGGAAGCCTGCGCTTGATCTTGTCTGGGAGTTTCTGCGCTCGCAACCAAACCTGCGCACAGACGGTCACAATTGTTTCCTTTACCACCATCCTGCGCCCGGTGAAGAGGTTATGGCCGTGGACTTCGGTGTGCAGGTAACTCGTCCCTTCGATAACGCGGGCGAAGTAATCTGCTGCGAGACGCCGGCGGGCGAGGTCGTCATGACGACGCACATCGGTAGCTACGCGAGGCTCACAGCTGCACATCAGGCGATCCGCTCGTGGAGTAAGGCGAACGGCCGTGCGCTCGGCGCGCACTCGTGGGAAATCTATGGC
>DATANL010000399.1:0-1889 GCA_036266295.1 Pyrinomonadaceae bacterium
CATCAGCACTTTGTCCTTGGCCAGTTCGAAATCGGACATCGCCACGACTTTCTTGTTGTAGCGCGCCGCATTCAACGCGGCTTCATTCACCAGGTTGGCGAGATCGGCGCCGGTGAATCCCGGAGTCCCACGGGCGATGACCGAGATATCCACGTCTTCGCCGAGCGGAATCTTGCGCGTATGAACTTTCAGAATGCCTTCGCGTCCACGAACGTCCGGTCGCGAAACGACGACGCGGCGATCGAAGCGGCCGGGACGAAGCAGAGCGGGATCGAGAACGTCGGGTCGATTGGTTGACGCAATCAGAATCACACCGTCGTTTGATTCAAAGCCATCCATCTCGACGAGTAGTTGATTCAAAGTCTGTTCGCGTTCGTCATGACCACCGCCGAGACCTGCGCCACGGTGACGGCCGACCGCATCAATCTCGTCGATGAAGATGATGCAGGGCGCGTTCTTCTTGCCTTGTTCGAACAGGTCGCGGACGCGCGAAGCGCCAACGCCCACGAACATCTCGACAAAGTCAGAACCTGAGATCGAAAAGAACGGAACGTTGGCTTCACCGGCGATGGCGCGGGCCAGCAAGGTCTTGCCGGTTCCCGGCGGGCCCATCATCAGCACGCCTTTGGGAATGCGGCCGCCGAGCTTCTGAAACTTCTGCGGTTCCTTGAGGAATTCGATGATTTCCTGCAGTTCTTCCTTGGCTTCTTCAACGCCGGCGACGTCCTTGAAGGTGACGCGCTTCTGCTGATTACTCAAAAGCTTTGCGCGCGATTTGCCAAACGACAGAGCCTTGTTGCCGCCGGACTGCATCTGGCGCAGCATGAAAATCCAAAACCCGAAAATCAGAAGAATCGGCAGAAGATAATAGAGCGCCGGCCACCAATAGCTGCCGCTGCCCGACTCATCGCTGACTTTCGCGACGAACGGCTTGTTATCTTTAGGATTCGTTCCGTACGCGAGTTTGAGGATGTCGTTCTGAGCGTTCGTGTTGGTTAGCTGAACGTGATACTCAACGTAAGGAGGTTGATTATCGACCGCCACGACTTCAGTCTGCTTGACGACCAGTTCCTTGAGTTGTCCCGCCTGGATTTTTTCCTGAAGCTGCGTGAGATCGATGGGCGCGGTATTTCGGCTGCCAGGGTTCACGAGCTTATAAATCAATAAGGCGCCCGCGATAATCAGCACCCAGAAAATTACTTGTCTTGCAGTAGAGCTCAATGCCTTCCGTTCCTCCAGGGCTGATCATACCTTAAATCAGCCATTCTTGTAAGAGCCGCCTTCAATTCGCTTCACATGGCGGCGGCCAGCATTCAGATGTCCGCAAAGGCACTTCCGGTGCCTTACCTTCAAACCGGGATAATACGTAGTCCAGGCGTTTCGGTTTCGTTCATTTGCCGCTTCGGGATGGTCGATAGTGCAGCAGCCCATTTTGACGAAGCACCGTCGCACCGCCCGGCACTTCAGTGACGCGCCCGCTCTTGGTGCTCAGCAGCAATTTCTCGACTCCGACGAGGTGCGCTTGCTCGATCCGGCGCAAGTCACCGCGATGTTGTTCGAGCCAAAGCCTGAGCGCCCGCCGGCGCAACGCAGTCGGCGCGATACGAACTACGTCCGTGCGCAAAGGGTTCAGCCGGCCGGCCTCTTCGGTCGAGGCCAATTCGACCAGCCGCTGCGCCCCGGCGTCCAGCGCCTGATTGTCAACGCGCAGAATTTCCGCGCTCCGCACTACAGTCTCGATAAACTTCGGATTGAATCGCTCGAGGAGCGGTACCAACTCATTCCGCACGCGGACCCGTCCAAATGCCGGGTCAGAGTTCATTTGGTCATGGCGAAATTCAACTGAGCGACTTCGGCAGTAGCGTTCGGTGTCCTGGCGTCGGGCCCAC
>DATANL010000400.1:0-3464 GCA_036266295.1 Pyrinomonadaceae bacterium
ATCTGCCGCGACGCGCGCATACAGGTTCGCCAGATCGTCGAGCCGGCGAATCTCGTGCAGTCGTCCACCGGTGCGATCAGCGAGTATCTGCAAACGCGTGCGCGCCGCGGTGTACATCGCGGTGATCGAGGCGTCCTGTAAAGGCAAGCGTTTGGGATCACCGGAAGGCAGCGCCAAAGGAAAGATCGTGACGCCTTCACGATCAGCTTCCGCCAGAACTGAAACCAGCTGCGAGTTGGTTTCGGCTTTGATCGCTGAATCGACTTCCGCGGATGACGCGTGACTGACCACCGATCGATCAGAGTTGCGCGCCGAAGTGTCGAGTCCGTCGGTCAACACCACGATCGCCTTACGACGTCTCGGTGCTTCGTGCGCCAACTCCTTCACCGAAAGTTTTAGCGCGTCATACAAAGGCGTTTCACCGCGACCGGTGGCCAGGGTGATGCCAATCGTGTAGGCGATGCGATTGCGATCGGTGGAAAAGGGAAGTTGTAATTTCGCGCCCTTGCCATTGAAGTCAACCACGGCCACGCGATCTTCGGGACGGAGCGCGTCGAGAAATCGCAACGCGGCGCCTTGAATCTGCTGACGAAAGGTCACCGTCGATCCTGACGTGTCGAGCATCATCACCAGACTGAAAGGTGCGTCGGTAGGTTCAAAGTGCACGATTGGGCGCTTCTCGCCGTTTTCGTAAATCACGAAATCGTTCTGCGAGAGGTTGAGGATCGAATGTCCCTGCTTATCGACGACGCCGACGCTGAGTTGCACCAGCGAAGTGTCTGTCTTGATGACGTCATCCTGCGCTGAGGCGACGGGCGCTTTCAAAGTGAAGGCGAGCACAACCAACAGCATGGCGCCCGGAAATCGGAGTGGGGAAGCTGGCGCGGGGACAAGAAACCTGAACATTCTTTTTACCGGAAAATGGCTCGCTGGGGTTCGTTGAGTATGCCTGTGGCGCTGCGCTCTTGCAACAACTGCGGGGGCATTCATGAAGCGGCCGTCGGCATCAGATTGGGCGCTGGGAAATTGATTTATGACGACGTCCTAAAACGTCTGTCGCCGCTGCCGGCATTACTTCACCCATTGACCGATCTTCTCAGTTCCGAAAGTGCCGATGCCGTTCAAGCGAAACGCGAAGACGATCCGGTTTTCATTTCTCAGGCCCACGTTGAAGGTGAAGTCCTGCGCCGTAATCATGCAGCATTTCCAGGTGTAGCCGATCGTCGCGGTTGAGCTGATGAGCGCGCGGTTGCTGCCGGCAAATGGATGTTTTTGAAAGTCGAAGAAGAGTGATACGCCTCCGAACAGGCCGCGCTCACGATTGCCGAGAAAGACGGAGGGACTCCATTGCGAGCCGCGCAAAGTGCCGGGCTCGCGGCCGGCGGCGTTCGCATATTGTTGCAACGAAGGCACGAGCTCGACGGCGCGCGTGTAATAGAAAGTCGAGAATGCTTCGACCAGCGAACGGCTCATGCCGAAGGTGGCCGACATTGCGCGCAAGCCGCCGCCTTTCGTATCGATGTCCGAACGAAAGTCCGCGAATAGTTCCTGACTGGGCCGGTAACGAACGTCGATGTTGAGCGGCGAGAATTTGCGCGGCACCGCGCCATAGGTGAAGGCGGACAGCGTATCGATCGGATCGAACTGATTACGCCGCCCCGGAAGCAACGCGCCGCCAAAGTAAGGATCGAAGAAATACTTTCCGCGAATCGTGATCGACAACGCTTCGTACGGCTGGGTCGCCAGTGACTTCTTCTCGCGGGCTTCGCGGGCGGCCTTCTTGCCGACGCTTTCGGTCGAGCGCTTGGTGAAGAAGCGGTTGACCAGGCCGTACTCGATCTCGTTGGTATCGGCGATGGCGTCGAGATAATCGAATCGAATAATTTGGTTGAAATTGTCGATGCCCGCGACCCGGCGATAGATCACGTAAGGTTCGATGACGTGTTCGAAGCTGACCGAGCCGTCACTGCGCCGGAACTTGCGGGCCAACGCCGGCGGGCGAACATCAAACTCAAACTCGCCGTAACCGCGAATGACGTCGCGCGCTGACACCAGTTGCGTCGTGGGATCGATCGAGTTCGAATAGTAGGTGGCGCGCGCGCCTGCAGTCGCGGTGAAATTCCATCCCCCAAAGCTCAGCGGCAAGACGACATCGGGATGAAGATCCAGACGTTGGACCACCGAAGGCGTGTCGATAGGCAAGCGCCCGGCTTCGATCAGGAACAGCGCCGCATCGCCCGGCGTCTCTTTGCGGCTGACACCGTCGGCACTGCCTTCGAACGTGTAATAGACCGGAACTTTCTGCCACCAGGGAACCTGGGACGGGCGCCGATCGATCGCGATGCTGGGCAACTCGCGGATGCGAATCTGCGAATTCTGCAACGACGTGGCCTGCGAATTCATGCGCACGTTAAAGCTGTAGGCGTTGAAATTCTTATTGACGAAAACCTGAGAACGTTCCTCTGGCGAGATGGCCTGTTGAATTGAATCAGAAAACACCTGGCGAAAAGTCAGGTTCGAAGTGACATTGACGTCCGCCGCGGCCAGAAAACCGTTCGGAAAGTAATGCACCGCGTCGATATAAAAACTCGACCCTCCCTGGTCCGGATGGTCGGCGTCCGCCTTGTGACCCAGAATGCGATCTTTGACCGCATAGAAACCCATGTTGAAAAACGAGCGTGAGTTCGCGCGCGTCCGCAGATCACCGCCGATGCCAATGCCTCGCCGGGAGAACAGATCGCCCCGCAGAGTGAAATCGGCAGAGCGTCCCAGCGTCAAATAATACGCTTGCGAAAAGCGGAAACCTTTTTCACCCGAAGCGCTGAAGGTGGGCGTCAAAAAACCTGAGGCGCGATCGATCTGATTCAAAGACACTGACGCGTACGGCAGGTAAACGACCGGCACATTCTTAATGCGAAAGGTGGGCGATGAGATGCGAGCGCGATCGCCGGTCTTAATCTCGACCCGCTTCGCGTGAAAACTCCACTTCGGTTTTTCTTCATCGCAGGCGGTCAGCTCGACGTTCGTCAACACAATCGTCGTGAGATTGATTCGTTCGACGCGGTCGGCGACGAAATACATGCGCGTGCCGTCGCTCGTCTGATTTGTGTAGCCGGTCGCGTTAACAAAAAATCCGGTCTTCGTCCGGTAGTCCCACTCGGCGTGGCTGCCTGTAATGCGTTGCTGATCGCCCTGGTCGAAGACTACGTTGCCGTCGGCGACCAGGAGATTCTTGGCGTTGTAAACAGTGACCTTGTCCGCTTGCAGGCGATAAGTTCCGATGCGCGCGTCGACGTTGCCTTCACAGATCGAGACGCGACCTTCCTTGGTCTCGGTGGATGATTCATTCGCGCAATCAGTATGCAGAGAATCGCCCGCCTGGATCGGAGGCAGCTTGCTGGCCGGCCTTACCGGCTGGTCCTGCTGGAGCGGATTGACGTACGGCGTATCGGTGACCGGATTAT
>DATANL010000401.1:0-9283 GCA_036266295.1 Pyrinomonadaceae bacterium
CAGATCCTTTCAATCTACGTAGCAAGTTGCGACGTCGGATTTTTCGCTCACTGTACCATAAGCACTCGATTACCAGAATCGGGCCGCCCCGCGGTCATGAACGTTATTGACAGCCACTGGCTCACGTGATTTGATGCAAAATCGACCCCCGTGCGAATGACACTCACGAGCCGGACATTCCAAACAAATTTATGACCGACGATCAGACGCAACTGCGAGATCTGTTTCTGTTCACGATAGGAAACCGCACCTTTGGGGTCCCGGCTGACTCGGTCGATGGCAGTGCTGAGGCGAAACCGCCGACGCCCTTGCCCCATGCCCCCGCGCCTATCCTGGGGGTCGTCTGCGCCCGGGGCCGCATGTTGACCCTGATCGATCCGCGAGCCATCGCCGGCGACGAAACATCGCCTCGCCAATCTTTCACCTCGATAATTGCCCTGCGAGGCGACGAGCAACTGGCGCTGGCAGCTGAGTCCATTTCCGAAACAATCACAGTTTCGTCCTCAGATATCGAGCCTTCTTCAGCACAAACAGGGCCCGAGATGGGGGCCGTTGCCGGCCTGCTGCGGCATGGTGGTGAAAAAATCATCATACTCGATCCCGCAAGGCTCTTTGACGCCGCTGTCCAACGGAAAGAGCGACGGCGGCGGCGATTCTAATGCTACGAGTTGGGCGGGTTAGCAACAGCCCTCGGGCCTGCGGTATTTTGCCCAAACTCTGCTTGCCTTTGGCGGCGTTTGCCTGTCATACTGCCGCGCGTTAGGTCCTGCTCTCGCGCCACACTGACAGTGGCGCCTGCCCGTGCTGGAAAGGCGACGACGTTCGGCTGAAGAGAGAGTGAGGTTAGTTGTCAACTGTTAGGAGCGCTCTCGCGAAGCTTGAGCATCGGATGCGTCGCGTTAAATCGTGAAGATTTTTATCTTCAGCAACAGCGATTGAATGATCCGTCCGCACCTCCCTTAGCAAAAGGAAAAGAAATATAAATGGCTACGAAACTTTACGTGGGGAACCTTTCTTTCCAAACAACCAGCGACGAGTTGCGCGAACACTTCTCGAAGGCGGGTAACGTTGAGTCAGCTTCAGTTGTTGAGGATCGCATGACCGGCAGGTCGCGCGGTTTCGGCTTCGTCGAAATGTCGACGCCCGAAGAGGCCGCGGCGGCAATCGAACAATTTAATGGCAAGGACTTCGGTGGCCGTAATCTGACGGTCAACGAGGCTCGTCCGCGAACGGACCGTGGACCCGGCGGTGGCGGCGGCTACGGCGGCAATCGCGGTGGCGGCGGTGGTTATGGTGGCGGCGGTGGTGGTGGTTATGGCGGCGGCGGCGGCGGTGGTCGTCGTGATAGAGATCGCGGTGAAAAACGCGGCAGCCGCAACGATCGCGAACCACGCTGGTAGTTGTAACGCAAGTCGTTGACTTGCGCCGCTTAAATCAAAGGCAAAGCTGATTTGGCGCTGTCAGCGTCCACTTCAATCTTTGCCTTTTTGTTTTGGAGTGCGCCGGCAGGGCGAAGCGGCGACGGCGCTTTGGATAGAATTCGATGAGCTGATTTAAATCTAAAACGCTGTCGCCGCTTCGCTCTGCCAGCGCCACTCCAAATTACTTCCGACCCTCAGGCGTGATCTTCATTTTCAGTCGCTGGCCGTCACGCATCACTTCGACTTCGTATTCCTGCCCCGGCTTCATCTCGCCGAGAGCGTACGTGTAGTCGTAAACATTCTTCACGTCCCGGCCCGCGAGCTTGACCACTTTGTCGCCCGCTTTGAGACCAGCCCTGGACGCCGGCGAATCATCGCGCACGCCGTCGAGCTTCAATCCGTCATTTGCGTCAGCGTAGTTCGGAATCGTGCCGAGGTACACGCGAAAACCAGTGCGCTGCTGCGAATCGCCCTTAGCGACTGCATAAGTAGGTCGCTTATCGCTCTTGTCAATATCGCGAATTAACCGCTCGACGAAGGCGAGGATGCGCGCTTCGCCTTCGTAATTAATTTTGTCAGCCGTGTCCGAAGGCTTGTGATAGTCATCATGAGTTCCCGTCCAAAAGAAGAGCACCGGGATCTTCTTCATGTAGAACGATGAATGATCGCTGGGACCGAAACCATCTTCATTCAGAGTGAGCGCGAATGGTGCGGCCAGATCCAGCCACGGAAGACTTCTGCTGACCACCGGTGTGCCGTTGGCGCTGAGCACAATCGGCATTCCGTCGGCTCCCCGCGGATTAACTTTGAAACGAAGGTCTTCGTCAACCGGCCGATCAAGAATGTCCCGGGCCGTCGCGGTGCGCATGCTATCCACCGAGTTTTGTTTTTGAATCATTGCCCGCCATTCGGGTGCAGTACCCACCCCGCCGACGATCAGCTTCGAATCCTGCAGCCTGCCAATCATGTCCATATTGATCATGGCCACGGTGTTCTGAAGCGGCAGCAACGGATGACTGACGTAATAATCCGAACCCAGCAAGCCTTCTTCTTCGCCGCTGAACGCAATGAAAACGATCGTGCGCCGCGGCTTGGCCGGCTTCTTCGCCAATATCCGCGCGAGTTCGAGTAAGCCTGCGCTGCCCGAAGCATTGTCGTCCGCGCCATGATGAATCTCGCCTGCGCGCGGCGCCAGGCTGCCCTCACCACCACGGCCGAGATGATCATAGTGCGCGCCAATCACGATCACTTCATCTTTCAATTTTGGATCGCTGCCCGGCAGAAGGCCCACGACATTAAAAGAAGGCGAAAGGCGGCGAACGACATTTACTTCGAGCGACACGGTGCGATGCCCGGAAGGAGACCGCAGTTCGGCAGTCGCCGATCTGGCGTCTGCCGCTTTCTGATATTCCGCGAGCGGGTGATCGACTGTGCCGAGCAGCTTCGCGGCAAGATTTTGCGAAATCACCATGACCGGAATGCCGGCCTCTCCAGCGTTGTCGTAAGTGAGCTGGGCCAGCCGATCATCTTTCAACTTCGGCTCGTCGCTGATAATCAGCAGCGCCTGTGCTCCGGCCGCGCGCGCCGCCGCAACTTTGAATCGAATCTGCCCGGCCTGAACAAATTGCCCGTGCGGATTGTCGCCGTCAGGCGTGCCGGCAAAGACGATCGCGACCCGGTCTTTCGCATTCGACAACGCGTAGTCGTTGTACTTCAATTCGCTCGACGAAATGCCATAGCCGGCAAATACAGTTTCGATCTTGTTGATTGATCCGTTCGTCGAAAACCCGAGCGGCATCCAGTCTTCGCCGACTTTGAATTGCATGATGTCGTCGGCTTTTCCTGGATTCACAAGGAAGAGGTTCTTCGCGCCGAGCTCGACGCCGGAAACATAGGGAAAGGGTTGCAGATAAGGTAATGCACTTTGGCGCGGGCTCGATGACTGCAGGGCCGGTTGCAGACCGAGTCTTTTGAATTCGCCCGCAATGAAATTCGCGGCCTCGGTCGCTCCCGCCGTGCCGGTACGTCGGCCTTCGAGTTGATCGGACGCGAGATAAGTAACGATCTGTCTTAAGCGATCGAGACTCGGTACGTTCGCGCTCGGCTGTTGCCCGAGCGCGACCGCGAACGTCAAACCGATGATTGCCAGGAGGGCGAAGAATTTACGACGCATCACTACCTCTTAATTCTAGATTCCGCAGCGATAGTCGCGCGGATTTACTTTGCCTTTGCGAAACTCAATCTTTTCGGAGGGAACCGTTGAGTAACCACCCGGCCTACCAAATTGCGGCGGAACTATCCACAGCGTTGCTTCCTCGACATCTTCACTCGACCCAATCCGCGATAAAGATATTCGTGTCGTTCGTCTTCCCATTGTTGCGATTCGAAGCGAACACTAGCTTCTTCCCATCCGGCGAAAACATCGGAAAGCCATCGAAGTTCTCGGCGTATGTGATGCGTTCGAGTCCGGTTCCGTCTACGTTGACAACGTAGAGATCGAAGTCGCGCCCTTTCGGATCGGCCTGGTTGGATGAAAAGATTATGCGCTTGCCGTCAGGAAAAAAGTAAGGCGCGAAACTGGCTTTGTTCAGATGCGTGACCTGCCGCTTGTGCGATCCGTCCGCGTTCATCACCCAAATGTCCAGCACCGTCGGGCGAATCAAATTCTGTTTGAGTAACGCCGTGTAGTCCGTTTTCTCTTTCTCAGTCTGCGGATGATAAGCACGATAGACGATCTGCTTGCCGTCATAAGACCAGAACGGTCCGCCGTCGTACCCGAGTTCGTTGGTCAAACGCTTCACATTCCGGCCGTCGGCATCCATCGTGTAGACGTCGAGATCGCCTGAGCGCTTTGAAGTGAAGACCAGTTTGCCCTGCCGACTGATCGTGGTCTCAGCGTCGTAACCCGCAATATCAGTTAGTCGCCGCAAATCCGATCCATCGGGATTAGCGGTGAAAATATCGAACGTGTCATAGACGGCCCACACGTAGCCCTGCGAGAAATCAGGCCGCGGCGGACACTGCCTGCCGCCGAGATGTGTCGATGAATAAAGAATCCGTTTGCCGTTCGGAAAGAAGTACGAGCAGGTCGTGCGGCCGTCTCCGTTCGAAACCATCTTCACGTCCGACCCGTCGATGTTCATCGTGTAGATCTGATCGCACTGATGACCTTCGCGAGTCGATTGAAAGATCAGCTTCTTCCCGTCGGGCGAAAAATATGCTTCCGCATTCTCGCCGCCGAACGTTAGTTGCTTGATGTTGCGCAGATGCTTTTCCTGCGGCAGCGCCAGGTCGGGAGTCTGCGTCTGGGCAGGGTTATTTGAACCACAGAGGGCACAGAGAAAACCGACGAGGAAGACAAAACCGCCAACCGCCTTAATCGTTCTTTGTCTGCCTACGTGTCCTCTGTGGTTAATTCCATTCATCATAATTTCGCCATCAACACTTCGCGAATTTCGTTGTCGCTGTACATGCCGTCGGTGCGCAGGGCGTAAGCGCAATGCATCTCGAGCACACCCGCGTCAAAGTTAATCTTCATCTCAGACTTATCTTTAACGTTCTTCAGCTTGACGAGATTCAAACTGTCTCGTACCGCTTCTTTTCCCATGTCGTCCACGCAGATCGTCCGCAGCGCCATGTTCAGCCGATGACAGGAAATGTTGTCGAGAAAGTTCAACCCTTCCGCATCGTCGGCCAGGCTGTCCCAATCAACTTCGTACGAAATCGGTTTGCCGCAAATCTCTTCGATCTCTTTGACGCGGCCCGGCAGGGTCGTGTCCCGTAACTCCTTGATCTTGCGTCTCTCGTTCAGTCCCATCAGGGTATCTCCTTGTCGGGTGGTAACGCGCTCAAGCCTATCAGGCCTCGCCTATCCAAACTTCGCTAATCCAGGTGGCGAGGTCTTTCCACTTATCATCGGTCGCCCCGTCGTGCGACCAAAACTCCACCTCACCGGTTTCAGTCAGACAGTAGTAATCGCCGTTGTCATCACAAAACGGCAGCAAATTACGCGGCACTTCCATTTCATCCCAGGCAGTTTCAGCAATGTCGGTAAGACTGAGATGCCCGGCGTCGGGAATGACCACTGCCGGTTCAAGTGGTCCATACACGACGTCGCTGGCCCGCAAAAGATAGTGACGATAATCCGCCGGAAACTTTACGCCGAGCTGATCCTCGGCGGCGTCCACCTCGGCGTCAGTCGGCAGCCGCAAAGGTTTGGGCACCGGCTCATTCAGCTCGCGCAGTTCAGCGATGACGTCGGAAAGATTCATGCAAACTATTTTCGTGCGTGCTGCTTGATGTTTTTCGGAAAGGCATCTATAAGCGCGCGCAGCGCCGCATTAACCGATTCTGAATCGTTAAAGACTTTCGATACTTCAGGATCGAGAAGAACGACAGTTTGGTCCTTTGCAATCCGACCGGCGAAGCGATTGGGTTTCGCTTTCGAATAATCAAAATCGTATTCCGGTTGCAGGTCACGCGACCGGTGTTTGCTCGCCCTTTTATGAGATGTTTTCTTCATAAGCTTTTCGTTCTCGTGCTGTCGGAGTGCGCGCGCTAATAATCCGAATTCTCTCATTCGGCCGCTCTATGAAACAAACTATGAGTAGGCGGTTCTTAATTGAATGTCCAACAATGATCTCTCGTTGCTCTTCACCCGAATGGGATTCGTCGTCAAAGATTCTCGCGACTGGATCGTCGAAGACCGTCAAGGCTTCGTCAAATGTGATGTCGTGCTTGCGTCGATTTGATCGTGCTTTTCGTCCGTCCCATTCAAACCGGTAAGCCATCTAAGTTCCCTGGGACCGCGATCAGACCTACCCATTCTTTCTTTCAAATTCCTGCATAAAAGAGACGAGCGCCTCGCAGCCTTCTTTCGGAAACGCGTTGTAGATCGACGCGCGGATGCCGCCCACACTGCGATGGCCTTTCAAACCGTCGAGTCCCTGCGCCGTGGCCTCGCTGGCGAATTTCTTTTCGAGATCTTCCGAAGGTAGACGGAACGTCACGTTCATCATTGAACGACAATCGGGATCCGCATGACCGCGATAAAAATCGGTCGCGTCAATCGCGTCGTAGATCAAATTCGCTTTGGCCTGGTTCTCCTGTTGCATTCCGGTGAGACCGCCTTTGTCTGTAAGCCACTTGCAGACGAGATTCAGAATGTAAATGCCCCAGGTGTTCGGCGTGTTGTAGAGCGATTTATTTTTCGCGTGCGTGTTGTAGTCAAGCATCGTCGCCAGGCCTTCACGTACGCGCGGCAGCAGGTCTTCGCGCATGATCACAACGGTCACGCCGCTCGGGCCCATGTTCTTCTGCGCGCCGGCGTAAATAATTCCGTACTTCTCGACCGGAATCGGTTTCGAAAGAATGTTGGAAGACATGTCGGCCACCAAAGGGACGTCGCCCACCTCAGGCTCGCTCTGGAACTCGACGCCTTCGATCGTTTCGTTCGAAGTCAGGTGAACGTAAGCCGCAGCCGGATTGAGTTGCAGTTCATCCTGGTGCGGCACGCGCGTGAATCCGCCGTCGGCCATGTTCGCCACCACATCGACGTTGCCGCACTTCTGCGCTTCCTTCACCGCCTTCTTGCCCCAGCTGCCGGTGACGATGTAATCGGCGGATGAATCGAGTGAAAGAAAATTCATCGGCACCATCGAGAACTGGAGGCTCGCGCCGCCCTGCAGAAACAGCACCACGTAATCCTTCGGGATGCCGAGCAGTTCGCGCAATCCCGATTCGGCGCCCTGAATGATCTCATCGAAGGTCTTCGAGCGATGGCTGATCTCCATCACCGACATGCCGACGCCGGGCAGCGACAACATCTCGTCGCGCGCCTGTTCCAAAACCGGGACCGGAATCACCGCGGGCCCCGCGCTAAAATTAAAGATTCGTTCAGTCATTGAATAGGGTGAAGGGGTTAGGGTGTTGGGTGTAGTTCTCGCTGGATTCTTAAGATTGTCGATAAACCGGGAAACTGGCAGCGCAGATGGAAAACTCAATTCCGTATCGTCAACTCTAAACCTTTTCGGAGTGACCAGAAGTGGCCGACGAAATCCTGCGCACGTCGTGCTTCAAGTCGTGGCTGATGATTCGAAGATCATTCTCGCGAACTCAGCGCGCTACCACCTACACCCAACACCCTAAACCCTCTTCACATCATCCTTTCTCGAGATACGGCCTCATGATGGCGCCGACCGCGCGCAAAATCAGCGAGCGCGGCACCACACGTTCAGTCTCAACCGTAATCCGGTTGGGCCATCCCGAGATTACGGAACTCTTTCCGCGCTTCAACGCGCGCAGCGCTACGTCGACCACCTGCTCCGACGTTTGAATGACGCGGCCCGGCGGCCGCTTCATGTGCGACGCCTCGAAGAAACTGGTCTCAGTCACGCCGGGGCACAGGGCCATCACTTTGACGCCGTACGTCCGGTTCTCTTCCCACAAGGCTTCTGAAAACGAAAGCACAAAAGCTTTGGTGGCCGCATACGTCGCCATAAACGGGACCGGCTGAAAGCTCGCCGTTGAGGCGACGTTAATGATCGAACCGCTGCCACGTTGGCGCATTGGCTGCAGGAACAGATGCGTCAATTCAACCAGCGAACGCACATTCAAATCGATCATATTCAACTCGCGATTCAGATCGAGTTTCCCAAATTCGCCCATCGATCCAAATCCTGCGTTATTGATCAGCAGATCAATTTCGAGGTTACGCTCCCGCGTTTCCTCGAGCAAACGCGCCGGCGTGTCGGGCTGGGAAAGATCGGCCACGAAGTATTGCGCGCGCACGTTATGGTTGAGACCCAGCTCGTTGCACAACGCAATCAGTTTGTCTTCCGAGCGCGCGACCAACAAGACGTCGTGCCCCTGCGCCGCGAGTTTGCGGGCAAAGGTTTCGCCAATGCCTGACGACGCGCCGGTGATGAGTGTGGTGGTCATACGAGAGTCCCGCAGGGACGGCCGGAAATAGCCCAGCGATTCATCGCTGGGTGTGCTCTCAGCAAAATCTCTCCTTTCGTCCCTGTGGGACTCTGTATGAAATCAATCTGTGTACCCAGCGATAAATCGCTGGGCTATTTTCGAACCGTCCCTGCCGGGACTGCCGACCGAGGGATGACAATCAAAATAACAGCCGAAAAGAATTTGAATTTCAGCGCCCGCGTCCTACTAGCCGATGTCCAGTACGTTCATTTCAATGATGTCGTGATTCATTGAACGCAGTGAATCGAGCGTTGAACTCGACGGCGCTTTATCCAGATTGATTCTCGCGACGGCGGCCTCAGCTCCTTCGAATACGATGTTCTCCATCTCCTGCACGTTGATGTGTTCGGCCTTGATCGCCTCGAGCACCTGCGCCAGCACGCCGGGCCGATCGCGATGACGCACAACCAAACGATGCGTTGCCGGAGTGCGCTGCGCGAGATTCACGACGTTCGGCACCTGGCCTGTTTCTTTGAATGATTTGACGATGCGCACGGTCTCGGCCGCGATGGCTTCCTGTGCCTGATCGGTCGAGGCTCCAATGTGATGCGTGCCGTAGACGTGCGTCTCGTTCGCGATTGGATCTTCAAAGTCAGCGACGGCGGAAGTTGGTTCCATCGCGAAGACGTCGAGCCCGGCGCGAATGCCCTTCGCATGCATCGCGTCGACCAACGCTTGCTGATCGACGGTCTCGCCGCGCGAAGTGTTGATGAAGTAAGCGCCGTCTCTCATCTCGTTGAAGAACTCGGCGTCAATCATGAGCTTCGTGTCGGGCTTGAGCGCCACGTGAACGCTGACGACGTCGGCGGCGCGGGCCACGTCGAGCGGCGAGTCCTTTCGTTCAACTCCGAGGCTTTCCGCTTTTTCCGGAGTCAGACTGC
>DATANL010000402.1:0-1603 GCA_036266295.1 Pyrinomonadaceae bacterium
GTTTGGTTGATGCCGCCCTTCAGCCGCCCAATGAGGCGCAGAAAATGTGCGCCGCGTTGTGCGGTAATCGGTTCTTTGCCGGCAGCGTCGTCGGCAATCGTCGTCCACAGATCGAGCGGATCGTTTTGAATTGGAAATTCAAAACCCTTCGGCATCACGCCGATGATCGTGAAGCTGTGGCCATTCAGCGTAATAGTTTTATTGACTACGCTCGCGTCCGAACCGAACCGGCTCGCGAACAAACGTTCGCTGAGCACCACTACGCGTCCGGTCTCGGTCAGCTTGTCTTCGGCCGGCGTCGGTGTTCGTCCCAACATCGGCGTCACGCCGAGCACCGAAAAGAGATCCGCGGTCGCGATGGCGCCATGCAGCATCACCGCCGGGCCCTGGCCCGTGAGCGTAAAGTCGTTGTCGTGATAAGCCGCGACGTGCTCGAAAACATGATTCTGATCGCGCAGATCAAAGAAGTTCGGATACGAATAGGAACCGCGAACTGCACCGCGCACTGAATCAGTTTCAAAGATCGACATGAGCACGTCGGAATTTGGAAACGGCAATGGCCGCAGCAGCACGGCGTTAACCACGCTGAAGATCGCCGTGTTCGCGCCAATGCCGAGGGCCAGCGCAATCGTCGCGACGATGCTAAGGCTCGGTGATTTGACCAGCATCCGCAGTCCGTATCGAAGGTCCTGCCAAAGTGTTCCCATGGTGCTCACCTCAATCGTGTCTCAAAGCTATTAACGGATCGACCCGCGTGGCGCGCAGCGCCGGGAGATAACATGCGAATGCGGCCACCAGAATCAACAGCAACGCAATCACGATGAACGTAAGCGGATCGGTGGGGCTTACGCCGTACAACATACCGCTCAACAGACGCGTTAATCCAAATGCGGCCGCAACTCCGAATGCAACTCCGAGGGCCGCCATCTTGATTCCGTCGGTGAGTACGAGCCGCAGCACCGCCCAACTCTGCGCGCCGAGGGCAATGCGAATACCGAGTTCCTGAGTGCGTCTTTCGACGAGATAAGAAATGACGCCATAGAGTCCGAGACTCGCCATCAGCAACGCCAGGACCGCAAACGAATCGAGCAAAATCATCGCAAAGCGGCGGCGCGCCAAAGATCCGGCGATCGCTTCGTTCATCGTCTGTTGGTTATAGATGAGGTTCTGGCCGTCGAAGTTCCTGACGACGGATCGGACGGCATCGAATTGCTGCGGCGATCCAGTCCCGCGCAGAACGACGCGGACGCCGGCAGCGAATCCAGGCATGGCTTGATCGGGAAATTGCCTCATTGGTTCATACATCTGGGCCTGCAAAGATTGCGCGCCGTCAGAATCCAGGCCCCAGTGTTTGACGTGACCGACGACGCCGATGATCGTCTGCGTGTCGTCACCGCCCTGATGAATGCGCTGGCCAATCGGATTCGCGCCCGGAAAATACTTGTTCGCGAATACTTCATCGACCACGATCACCTGTGGTCTTTGTTCGTCATCATGGTTGTCAAAAAACCGTCCCTGCTTGAGTGGCATTCCCATCGCTGAGAGATACGTCGGCTCGACTGCCGAGACCAGCGTCGCGTGCATGTCACTGCCCGTAGCCGGT
>DATANL010000403.1:0-2540 GCA_036266295.1 Pyrinomonadaceae bacterium
GCGCGTTGGCCGCCGCGCACCGCGCCGACCTCGTCATCGCGGGAAACCATCGGGCTCGATTGCAGACAGAAGCACTCGCCGTTTTCAACTGTGTATTGGCGGTAATCGAGCACGCTGTCCAGACCTTTGTGCAGGTGCGGCACGTGATAGCCGCCGTCGAGATAATTGTCGATGAAGACTTTCCAATTGCAGTTAAGCACGTAGCGCCGGCGTTCGAACCAGTGCAGCCCGGCGAGATTTAATTCTGCGATCTCTTCATTCAGTCGCGCTTCGAACACGAGCGACTCATTTAGAGGCGGGCGTTGCCCGCCATCAATCCTGGCAAAGATCCATTTCTCCCAGACGGAGATTTCAATCGGCCGCAACCCATTTTCCGATCGATCAAAATCGCAGACGTCGTTAAAGTCAGGTGTGCCTTTCAATTCACCTGCGAGCGAGTACGTCCAGCCGTGATAGGGACATCGCAGCTGGACCGCGCAGCCTTCCGGCTCGTTCATCACCGCCGCCGCATGATGACTGCACACATTGAAGAACCCGCGGATTTGATTGTCATCGCCGCGAACGATCACGATGGGCTCGCCGGCGATGTCGGTCGTGACATAGTCACCAGGTTTGTTCAATTGATCGAGACGCGCCGCAACCTGCCATGAATTTGAGAAGACAGTCTCTTGCTCTAATTGAAAGATGCGTTTGTCGGTGTACCAGGAAGATGGAATCGTCGAAGCCTGGTCGAGCGGCGCCGTTGGATTGTAAACGTCGATTAGCTCTTTAACCGTCATGTTTGTAGGGGCAGGGCTTGTCCCTGCCCGATGCTAATTACCTGCACGCGGCGGGCAGGGACGAGCCCTGCCCCTACAGTATTGGGGTCGCGGTTTTGTGTTTCGGATTATAGAAGGGCATCTTCGCGACGCGCGCGGCGACCCGATGCCGCACCGCTTCGACGGTGGTCTCGATTTCAACCACGGCGCCGGGCCTGGCAAACTCGCCCTGGATAGTCGCCAGCGCAATCATCTTCTTCAGCACCGGAGACCACGTTGACGATGTTGCTTTTCCGATTTGCTGGCCGTTTTTGAATACCGGGACGGCGACGCGCGAGGCCAGCGGCGAAACTGCCGGCGGCAAACCCAGCACTTCGTAATGCCGTTCGACTTCGTTCCAGTCGACTTCGAGTCCGACGATCTGTTTCGCCGGCGCGACTTTGCTTTCGCGAATCAACGCGGCTTGCCCGACAAAGTTCTGCTTGTCCAGATGCACCAGTCGTCCCAGTCCCATTTCAGACGGGGAGTATTTCTGCTCTTCGATGAGCGCCTTTTTGCTGCTGTTGAAATCGACGTCGATTAGCAGCAGTCCGGCTTCGATGCGCGCCACGTCAAGCGCCAACATCCCGGCCGGTTTGATGTCGAAGGGCCGGCCGCGCTCCATCAGGATGTCCCAAAGACGCAAGGCGGCGTCGGCGTCGACCCAGATTTCGTAACCGAGATCCCCCGTGTAACCGGTGCGCGAGATGTCGACAGAAATTCCGTCGATCGATCCGCTGGTTACGCGAAAGTACTTCAGATTCTCGACGTCTGCATCGGCGATTGATTTCAGTAGACGGCCTGAAGTCGGGCCCTGCAAGGCGACCGCCGCGACACTCTCGGAAATATCTTCGATCGAAACCTCGAGACCGGCACTGTTTTGCGTGAACCATCGCAGGCTGGGGTCGGCGGCCGTCCAACGATAGACATTTTCTTCGAGGCGCGAGACCGTCCCGTCGTCGATTACTTTTCCGTGTTCATCGCACCAGGGCGTGTAGACGACCTGGCCCACGGAAATTTTGCGGACGTCGCGCGTGATGATCCGGTCGACGAGGCGCGATGCATCTCTACCCGTTAGGCGATATTTGAAAAGCGGTGAGATGTCGATCAGCGCCGAGGCGTTACGAATCGCGTTGTACTCGTGATCGTGATGCGTCTCGTAAGCGCTGACGGTGTAATAGCCCGACCATTCGCGGTAATTCAAACTCTCGCACAGCGCGAACGTGCGTTCATGAAATGGAGTTCCGATTGGCATCTTAGCGGTACAGACTTCAGTCCGTGATTCACTTCGCGAACAGATCACAGACTGAAGTCTGTGCTACTTGTTGTCAGAGCGCGCGATTATAGTTATGCTGACAATGAACGAGCAAGAAACAATTTATCCCCCGCCACGGAGTTTTCAATTCAAAGGGGATATATGAACACACCAGACCAACTTACCCGCATCATTAAGCGAGCGACATTCACTCTCGCTATTTTGTGTCTCAGCGCCGCGGCGGTCTTGGCGCAGAAAACCGATCCAAAGAAAACCGCCGAATCGACCAGGCACGCACAGGAAGCCGCCGACGCATTCACCGAAATCATGAATGTCGCCGATCGCGCCATTCCGCAAAGCCTGCTGGATCGCGCCGCGGCTATCGCGGTATTTCCGAACATGATCAAAGCCGGGTTCATTGTCGGTGGACGCGGCGGTCATGGCGTGATTAGCCGGCGGATAAAAGGCGGCTGGAGCGCCCCGGCGTT
>DATANL010000404.1:0-2212 GCA_036266295.1 Pyrinomonadaceae bacterium
CGTACACCCGTTCGGCGGCTTCAACATGTCGGGGACTGATTCAAAAGCCGGTGGCCGCGATTATCTGCTGCTCTTCATGCAGGCGAAACTCTCTTCGGAAAAAGTGGGCGCGACGAGGAAGAGGGCGGAAGCAGGAACCGCGATTTGATGTTTGCGGCTTTGCCGCCGTGCAGTGTGCTGAAAGGCTTTGCCTTTCCGACCGCCGTAAGCTAAGCATATGAGGCTGCGCCTCATTCAGGAGGCGTAGCCTCCTTTTCTTTTGGAATCGCGTGCTGCGGCCGAGCCGCCATCTATTATGCGCATCATTTTCATGGGCACACCTGAATCCGCCGTGCCGTCGCTCCGTCGCCTCGTTGATGATGGGCACGAAATCGTCGCAGTCTGGACGCAACCTGATAGGCCCGCCGGTCGTGGAAAGAAATTGCATCCACCGCCCGTCAAGCAATTCGCCCTCGAATACAACCTGCCGATTCAGCAACCATCGAAGATCAAAAACGCGGAAGCCAAAGAACTGTTTGCTTCGCATCAAGCCGACCTGGCTGTCGTCGTCGCCTACGGAAAGATCCTGCCGCAGGAATTTCTCGATGCGCCTCGGGCCGGCTGCATCAATGTGCACTTCTCGCTGCTGCCGAAATATCGCGGCGCAGCTCCGGTTAATTGGGCCATCGTTAACGGCGAGGAGCAGACCGGGGTCACGACCATGCAAATCGTGCAGGAATTAGATGCTGGACCGATCCTGCTGCAGAGAGCCGTGAAGATTGATGACGACGAAACCGCCCCGCAGCTTCTGTCACGATTGTCCGAGGTTGGGGCTGATCTGATAAGCGAGACGTTGCGGACTCTTGACCGGCTTCAACCGATTCCGCAGCTGAATGCGAGCGCGACGTTTGCGCCGATCCTGAGACGAGAAGACGGCCTGATTGACTGGTCGATTGACGCTTATGCGATCGCCCGGCGCGTACGCGGGTTTCAGCCGTGGCCGAATGCTTTCACACACTTCGGCTCGCAACGTCTGATAGTTTGGCACGCGCAGCCGGAATGGATCGAACAACTCCGGTTCACTCCGGGTCAGGTTATCGAAGCCGGCGGCGATCGCCTGATCGTCGCGTGCGGTGAAGGCACCGCGTTGCGCTTGGTTGAAGTCCAGCTGCAGGATTCAAGACGAATGGCAGTGCGCGACTTTATTAACGGCACCCGGCTTCAGGTCGGGTACGTTCTTGGCGGGGAGTCATAGCGACCGCGCATCACAAGTGAATTACGAACGCGCGTCGCCAGATGCTGGGCGCAATCGATCCGCGCGCCGCCGTCGTCAACAAGATCAAATAGTTCGCTTCGCCGCGCACTTCGGAAATTGCCGCCCGATCGATCGTGCCCTGCAAATTCTCTTTATTGCTCCTGACTGGTCCAATCAGCGCGAGGCGGCGAAGACACGCGTAAAGATGTTCCAGACCCGAACCAAACTTTCCTATCTCGGTCCCGAGGATCAGACGCACCTCAGCGCGTTCGTCGATGAAATGCTTGACCAGTGACGCCGCCTGAGTCACGCCGTTCTCGAATCGAATTCGAAAATTCTCTTCGTCGATGTCGTCGGTCAGGGTCGGATCGAGCACAATCGTGATTCGCCGTTCATCTTCTGCCGCGAACTCGCGTACCGTCAGCCGCCGCGCACGCGCTGTCGCTTTCCAGTCGATGTGCCTCAAATCGTCACGCTGCTGGTAATCGCGCAGCAACAAAAGATCCTGGCCCGCGCCGCGTCTCATCGAGGTCGTCTGCCCGGACTGAAGCGGCAAAAGGTTGAGCTTGTCCGTGATCGGTTCGGGCTTGGGATAGACAACGATGTCGACGTCGCGCGCCGTCAATCGGCGGCGATGACGAAAGAAGCCAAACGGAAATCGCGTGGAAAGTTCGAAGCCCCTGACCAGCACGTGGCCGCGTTTCGGGAAGGTTTGCTCAATCGATTGTTCCGCGGCGGCCAGATGCGGAATGTAAGTCAGGTATGCGAGCGGCGTCTTCTTTCCGGTGGTTGCCTTCTTGACGATTCCCGGGCGATCGAAGGTGCCACGCATTTCCACCAGGATCGAAAACGACGGCAGCAGCCGTTTCGAATTGCGCAGCGTGACCAGCACCTCGGCCTGTTCGCCCGCGAAAATATGATCCGGAAATCGCGCCGAGACGTTCAGGTCGCGCAGAGACATGCGCGCGGCCATCCACG
>DATANL010000405.1:0-3376 GCA_036266295.1 Pyrinomonadaceae bacterium
GCTGGTCGGCGTCGCCGGCGCCGTCGGTTGCGTCGCTGGATCGATGATCGCGTATTGGGTCGGCATGTATGGCGGTCGCCCCTTGATTGAGAAGTACGGCCGCTTTGTCCTGATCTCGCATCACGATCTGGATTTGGCTGATCGTTGGTTTGCGAAATACGGCGAGGTGATCGTTTTCGTCAGCCGGCTGCTGCCGGCCATTCGGACGTTCATCGCTTTTCCGGCCGGCGTGGCGCGCATGAACATCCCGCGCTTCATCCTCTATACCTTCGCCGGATCATTGCCGTGGTGCATCGGTCTCGCGTACGTGGGCCAGAAATTGGGCGAGCGGTGGGACAAAGACCCGCGTCTCAAAACGATGTTCCACCGATTCGATTTTGTGATTGGCATTGTGATCGTGCTGGCTGCCGCATGGTGGATCTGGCGGCACCTGAGGCATTCGAAGAAACGGGATGAAGCGTAAGGGCGATTTAGGTGATGGGTGATCGGGGATAGGGGAAAGGAGCGGGATAGGCGATGGGGAATTCGGTGATAGGTTATAGGTGATACGTGGTGACTTACAATTCAGTACTGCCCACTGCCCACTGCCCACTGCCCACTGCCCACCGACTACTGCCCCCCAACACTTCGTGTTATCATCTGTCGCATTCGGGGCGTGGCTCAGCCTGGTAGAGCGCACGGTTCGGGACCGTGAGGTCGGAGGTTCGAATCCTCTCGCCCCGACCATTTTTCCTTAGCATTAAAGCACGTGCGGCGATCGACAACGGTCGCCGTTCTTGTTTTGTCCGGCCTGAATCGTGAATTGGGCAAATCAAAACCAGATCATAATAGAGATTAGCGGGAGTCAAAATAAAAAAAGCGGCCGAGGCTTGATTCGCCTTTACCGCATAGCAGGTACTCGCGGTACCTGAAAGGTGCTGACTGTGTCAGGCTGTCGCCGGTGCTTTCCTGATCCGCGCCGGCTTTTTCCGGTCACTGCGTCGCAGTCCGCCGACCAGTTCAAACTCGCTGCTATCGGCGCCATATATACCCTTCACTGCAGCCTGAATGCGCAGGTTCAAGTCATGCAACTTTTGCTTGCGTGCATCCAGGCGGTTTGACGTGTCGTCCACGGCAGCCAACTCACCGTTGTAGGCGTCGAGATCCTGGCTGTAGCCGTTGACCTCGGCTTCGTACATTTCCGCCGTAAGCGATGGTCCGAAGTCGGGTTTAGGATTTATCTCCTTCAGGCCGGCGAGAATCTGTCGCGCCGTCTCCAGAGTGCTGGTTGATGTTCGTTTTTGTTCTTGCCATAAGCAATATCCTTTCCTTTCTTTACCTTGAGGGCTTATGGAACTTTTACCCTCAACCACTCATACGAGTTTTGGTGTTAAATCGCGGTTAATTCTGATCCCCACCCGAAGAACATCTCCGGCCAGCTGCAGAACATCTCTGGCGCGGTGAGAATTTCTCCGGCGTGGTGGAGAACAACTCCCGTACGATAGAGAACATCTCCGGCGGGCTGCAGAATATCTCTGGCGCGATGACAAACTTCTCGGGCAGGCCGAAGAACATCTCCGGCGGGCGGAAGCATTCCTCGGTCGCGCTCACAAGCTTTCTCCAGCGTCTCGAAGACTTTCTAACGTGCGCTGAAGAATTGCGCGGGCACGATGGCAAACTCCTCGACGCGGCGGAATTGGCACGGTGTTCGTTCAGATGTGCAGCGGCGAAGGCGCGGCATTAAATAGCCCTGGCCGTAAGGCCGTGGATCCACCATCCAACAATCAGAGCCGAGCGCCGAAGGTGCGGCATTGAATATGACGAACGCTACATCCGGAAATGACGAACGTTTCAATATCGCACCTTCGGCGCTCCCATCCATTAATCGATCTCGGGATCCACGGCCTTACGGCCGCGGCTATTAAATATCGGTCCTTCGGACCTTGGAGGCTGCGCGCTCACTGGCCCAACGCCCGCGGCCAGCGGCGAAGGCGCGGCATTAAATAGCCATGGCCGTAAGGCCGTGGATCCAACCATCCAACCCTCAGAGGCGAGCGCCGAAGGTGCGAGATTGAATATGACGAACGCGACATCTGGAAATGACGGCTTTTTTAATATCGCACCTTCGGCGCTCCCATCTGTTAATCGACCTCGGGATCCACGGCCTTACGGCCGCGGCTATTAAATATCGGTCCTTCGGACCTTGCGCTATCAGGATTGTCGCGCACAATGAAGACGGCAATATCGTGAAAACTTTTGACTGACCCAGTCGCTACCGCTCCCGGTACTGACTCCCTCGGTAGCGTGAGCGACGATCGTAATGAGGTCAATACCGAGAGCGGTACCACAATAAATGAGCCCCCGCGGCCATGAAGTCAGTACCGCGAGCGGTAGCGACCGGGTCAATCCGAGACGCGCATGTCTACATCAATTCGTACTTGATTGAGAACCGCAGAAATCGGAGTCGACTGAGGCTGCCGAAGCGTCAAATCGCGCGCGCTGCAATCCACTATTGTCGCCACTGCGATTGTCGGCTAGTATTCGAACATGCCGGATGCAACGATACAGACTCCTACAGGATTCGCAGAACTCTCAAAGGCTGACCAGGTTCGCTATCTTCAGGCGCTCTGGGATCAGATCTCAGAGCACGCTGAAGAAATTCCGGTGCCTGAAAGCCACCTAGAGCTTGCGGAAGAACGCTTGCGCCGGTATCAGGAAGATCCGTCCGCGACTAGACCCGCGTTTCAGGTTATCGACCGACTCGCGAAGAAATTAGAGTGAAAGAATATCGACTTGAATCGACTCCCGCCGTCGAACTCGATGTCGAAGCCGCTTTTGAATGGTACGAGCGGGAGGAGTTCCACCTGGGATTTGAATTCCTCGATGAACTTCGCGATGCATATGTGCGGATTCTCAATCATCCGCTCGCTTATCAAAGTCTACGTTCAGGCATTCGCCGCGCGCTGACCAGATGCTTCCCATATGCCATCTTCTTTTCGATTCAAGGAGAAGTGATTGTGGTTCTCGCCGTCCTTCATACAGCGCGCGATCCTGAAGAGTAGCAGCGACGGATCTGAAGCCAAGCGCGTAGCAGCAGGGCTGAGAAAGCAGATCGCAGGCTTAGTACCGGGTTCGTTGGTTCTTTCCAACTAACATTCTGCCTTACAAAGGAGATAAGCGCTGATGAGACGAGTTGTTCATTTGTTGCTGGCTTTGTCGATGCTGACGCTCGCGACGAATGCGCGCGCCCAGCGTACTAGTGTGGTGCGCACCAATGTTCGCCAGATCATTCTCACTCTCGAAACTGACACGGACACCTTCAAACGCTCCCTCGACCACGCCTTGGATCGCAGCCCACTCGACGGGACGCGGGCTGAGGATGAAATCAACGAGTACG
>DATANL010000406.1:0-5095 GCA_036266295.1 Pyrinomonadaceae bacterium
CGCGTTCCATAAATCGCCCGAGATAGTTTACCACAGCCATCATGCGGCCATACGCGATACGCGTCGGCCCTACTACACCTAACGTTCCGCAGACGTCGGTGCCTACGCGGTAAGAGGTAGTGATTACTGAACAGTGCTGCATCGACGAAGCCGGATTCTCGCGCCCAATCAGGACCTGAACTACGGCGGTTGAGTCGCCGGCGACGCATTCGTTGAGAATCTTTACCAACCGGGACTTTTCTTCAAAGGTTTGAAATAACTGCCGAATCGTTTCGGTGTCAGAGAATTCGGGCTTACCGAAAATGTTCGACGCGCCGTCGACGAAAACTTCCGCTACGACGGCGTCTTCGTCTTCCAGACTGCGTTCGCACAAAAGGATTGCGTTTCTCACGACCCCATCGTACAAGGCCCGCTCCTCTTTAATGCGCGCGACAATCTCGGCCCGAATCGCCAGCAGGCTTTTGCCTGAGAACTCCGTATTCAAGAACCGCGCGGCCCGATTCAACTCTTCCTGCGTAAAGTCTTCATCGAGCGTGACGACCTTGTCATGAACAACGTTTGAGGTCGAAACCAGAACCACGAGGATGCGACTGTCGGGAAGTTTCACAAACCGAATCTCTTTTAAGCCATTGTGGGCCAACGACGGCCACACCACGATTCCGACGTTGTCAGAAAGTGCGGACAGCACGTGCGAGGCTTTTTCCATCGCGCGATCGGGACGCGCGCGCAACTGGTCGCTCAATCCAATATTCTCAATCGCCGCAACGTCGTGCTTTGATAACTTGGCGGAATCGAGGACGCGGTCGACGTAGTGTCGATATCCGCCGTCCGTCGGTATGCGGCCCGCCGACGTATGCGGCTGTTCCAATAAACCAAGCTCCTCCAACTCGGACATGACGTTGCGAATCGTCGCGGAACTCCAACCCGGTGCACGTGAAAATTTTTCCGAGACGACGTGCGAGCCTACAGGTTCGCCGGTCACCAGGTACTCGTCGATTATGGTCGCCAGCACCGCCTGCCGGCGGGAGTCCGGTTTTGGCCGGCGCATCTTGGTTTGATTGTTCACGTCGCTCATAGGCGAAACCTGTTCCCGAACCCAAGTATAACGAATTCATCAATTTCCTAGCAATTATTGACCTGTAATTCTTACTCGGCGGCGACCCGCCCTCGCCCATAAATCGCCGAGATCAACCGTGGGAGGACGTAAATATTGAAATGTGAGGCCTTAGCGTCAGCCATCAAAACGGTGCAGCCGGCGCACGACCGAGATGTCCCGGCAAACCGGCTAAAACAAAGAGTTTACCGGCACGATTGGACCACAGTTTGACTGGCTGGGAGGTGGCCCATAAGATGAGTCCGTCGCAGTCTTTTGCATGTCACAGTCGGACCCACATTTGAAGCTCGCGTTCGATGAAGCCTTTCGTCAGTTGGGTGGTTATCGGAGACGCTTCCGCCCGCAAATCGCGGCGATCGAAGTGCGATTCTATCCGTACGCCGGACTGCATCACACGATTCGCGTGCGGTCCGGGCGAGTCTACGTTCGTATCTCAGACGTCTTTCGTTCGGCGCCGCCGGACGTGATCCGCGCCCTCGCCTTCTTGTTGGTCGCCCGGCTGCTGTCCCGTAAAGCGCCACGCGATTTCGAACGGCAGTATCGCGCGTACGCCTTCAGTCCGGAAATCTTGAGAGCATCGGACATCGCCAGGCGTCAAAGAGGCCGCAAGGTGATTTCAACCTCCATCGGACAGGTTTACGATCTGAATCGCATCTTCTCACGCGTCAACCGTCGCCATTTCGACGGTGAGATTGAAAAGCCTGTACTGACATGGTCTAAGCGCAAGACGCGCAGCATCCTGGGTCATCACGACGCGGCTCACGAGACTATTACCATCAGCAAGACCCTCGACTCTCGGGAAGTCCCGGAATGGTTTGTGGAATACATCATGTTCCACGAAATACTTCACATAAAACATCCGGCGCGCATCATCAACGGCCGGCGCTACTATCATACGCCCGCATTTCGTGCCGAAGAGAAGAGTTATCCCAGGTACGACCAGGCCCAGGAATGGCTCGATCGCGTAATCAGAACGCGAAGGGTGCTGCGGGCGCGAGCGGCGTGAATAATCTGGAACCCCCGGCGATTTCCGACGTTAATTCAATCAGGTAGGTGGGCTCCTCCTGAGAGCGGGCAAGCAACGTCGGCGATCCTCGGATCAAAGCGCGGCTTGCCCGTTCTGTTTTTTGGCTGCTAACCGGCTGGACAAGCCCGCGCGCCTGCCGCTAGACTACGTCGTTTGCGGCACACAAGCAGTTCCTGTCTGTGAGCCCGTACCTGCAGTTAGAGACAAAAAGAATAATGGCAATTCCAGCAACCCAAATCAGAAAAGGCATGGTCATCGTTTTCGAAGGTGAACCGTGCCGCGTAGTCGAATTTCGTCATCACACGCCCGGCAATCTGCGCGCGATGATTCAGACAAAGCTCCGCAGCCTGCGCAGCGGCTCTTCTTTCGAACATCGCTTTCGCTCGGCCGATACCATTGAGCGGGCCGCTCTCGAACAGCATGAGATGGAGTATCTGTATTCAGACGGCTCTCATCACCACTTCATGAATACCGAGAATTACGAGCAAGTTGCGTTGAGCGACGAGGAACTTGGCGATTCCGCTCAATGGCTTTCACCCGGACTAAAACTTCAGGCTGAGTTTTACGAAGGTTCACCAATCGGTATCGACATGCCGCCTTCCATCGAACTCACGGTCACCCAGACGGAACCTTCGTTAAAGGGTGCAACTGTTTCGAACGTCAACAAGCCCGCAACTTTGGAAAACGGCGTCACGATCCAGGTGCCACCCTTCGTCAATGAAGGCGATCGCATTCGCGTGGATCCCAACGAAGGCCGCTACATTGAACGAGCGCGATAGCTGAAATGCTGTCACGCCAGCCCGGCGCGCCGTTGCGGCGGACTATAAATCCAAGCCGTGTACTTAGTTTATAGTTTTCTACTAACTGTCGGCTTCATCCTCCTCCTGCCGCGATTCGCAATCGACGCTTTCCGTTCTCGGAAATACATCACCGGCTTAAGCCAACGTCTCGGAGCAATTCCCAAACTCGATTCGTCAAGCGCGCCTTTGATTTGGCTGCACTGTGTCTCGGTTGGAGAAACTGAGGCGGCCCGGCCGCTCGTCCGCGCCTTGCAGGACCGATTGCCGGCTCATCGACTGGTCGTGTCAACCACAACCGTAACCGGCCAGGCCGTAGCGCACCAGGCGTTTGGCAAAGATGCGGCCGCCATTATTTACTTTCCGATCGATTGGGTGTGGACCATTCGCCGCGTCCTCAGAGACTTGAACCCAACCGCGGTTTTGATCATGGAGACCGAGCTGTGGCCTAACCTCTTGCGTGAATGCCGGAGATGCTCGATTCCAGTGGCGTTGGTGAACGGCCGCATTTCGTCCAACTCTTTTCGCCGGTATCACCGCATTCGAGTCTTCATGCGAAAGGTGCTGAGCGATCTTAGTCTCGCACTCATGCAGTCCGACGAAGATGCACAACGCATATCGGCTTTAGGTCTCGGCGCTGAGCGCATCAGATGCGTCGGCAACATGAAGTTCGACAGCGCGACCTTACCCGGAAACGATCACAGCGTGACGTCCGATCTGCGCCAACGCTATGCCTTCAAATCAGAGCAGCCGATGATCGTCGCGGCCAGTACGCACCCTCCTGAAGAGTCCGTCGTACTCGAATCTTTCAAAATTCTTCGCGCAGGCAATTCCGGCGCTCGCCTGCTGATTGCTCCACGACATCCGGAGAGATTTGAAGAGGTCGCCAGGCTCATCGCTGATAGCGGATTCGCTTGGTCGCGACGTTCCGCGCCGCCGTCGCCGACGGATTTCGATGCTCCGATTGTGCTGCTCGATTCGATCGGCGAATTGCGAGCGACGTTTCCACTTGCCGACATAGCTTTTGTGGGCGGCAGTCTCATTCCCCATGGCGGCCAGAATGTGTTGGAGCCCGCGGCCCAGGGCGTCTGCGTGGTGACCGGAGCGCACACGCACAACTTCAAAGCCATTACGAACGCGTTGCTAGCGAAAGACGCGCTGATTCAATTGCCCGAATTGTCCGCGGCAGAGGCACCCGCGGCACTCGCGCGGGTGATCGCCGAAGTACTTAGCGACGACTCCCGCCGCAAAGCGATCGGGCAGAGGGCGCAAAACGTCTGTGCTCAAAATCGCGGCGCGACGAAACAAACCGTCGACATGCTCGTGAATCTGCTCGAGCCTGCCTCGTCTCTCAACGCTTCACTTCCCCTCCCGGCGGTTGAGCTCACCGCAACGAAATGAACCGCGCGGCCACAATCGCGCTTACGCCATTGAGCGCTCTGTATGGCGTTGGGGTCAGAGTTCGCAATAGTCTATTTCGCCGGGGCGTTCGCAAAACGTTTGACGTCGGCGTGCCCGTGATTAGCGTGGGCAACCTGACGACGGGCGGGACCGGCAAAACGCCGCTGGTGGAGCTGCTCGCATCCCGCCTCGCCGCCGAGGGTTTACGCGTGTGCGTGCTGACGCGCGGGTACGGCCGCAACTCGCGTGGCCGCATAATAGTTTCAGACAACAGCCGCGTCCTCTCAGATGTGAATGAAGCGGGCGATGAACCTTTTCTGCTGGCTGAAAATTTACGAGGACGCGCTGCAGTGGTTTGCGATAAAAATCGCGTCGCCGCAGCACGCTGGGCGATTGAAAATCTCGACAGCCAGATTTTTGTGCTCGACGATGCATTCCAACACCAGCAAATACAACGCGCCGTAAACATCGTGACCATCGACGCGACGAACGCCTTTGGCAACGGCAAGCTGCTGCCTGCTGGAATCCTGCGTGAGAGTTCATCCGGAATAAAGCGGGCAGATTGTATCGTCATCACGCGGGCCAACGAATCAACCGGCCTGGAACAGTTGCGCGCGGAAATTAATCATATTGCCGGACCGATTCCCACTTTCGCTTCGAACATCAAGCTTGCGGACGTGCGCGCGCTTGATGGACGAACTTCCGCCGCGGACCTGACCGCACGCAAGATCCCGATTGCCGCCTTCTGCGGCATCG
>DATANL010000407.1:0-11358 GCA_036266295.1 Pyrinomonadaceae bacterium
AAGAAGTGCCTGAGCACTTCCAATGTTTGTTCTTGTTCGTGCGGCGAGGAGCAAAGACCATTCCAAACATCGTCATCGAGCACATTGCCCGCGTACTCTAAAAAAATGGATTTGATATCGGAAGGTTCTGGCGCTTTACGATGCGTTACATCATGAACCGCGCACCATTCTGAGACAGGGAGTGAGGTGCGCGTTTGTCCTGATGCAGTACTTCTAATTTCTGCAGATGCAGGTCTCCAGCGATCCGCGAACACACCTTCGACTTCTCCATAAAGATCATGACCGTCCGCGTGAGTCGATAGAAAGGATCTACCGTCGAGGCGCACCGCTACCAATTCTCAACACACGCATCCATCGTAATGGATTCTATGTGCGCGACTTCTCAACATTTCTTTTCATGATTTGTGCGGCGAGGGTTATCATTGCCCGCCTGATTCACTGAATCCCAAATTCTCTCGCAGGTAAGCACCAGGAGGAATCGTTATGAAGTTCAAAGCCACTGGGTCAGTCGCGTTGATTCTCACAATGGCCGTGCTGGGACAGACCTTGTTCGGACGCGCCACAGTCGCAGACACGAATGACTTTTCCGCGAAGATCGCCCGGTTTGAAACAGTGCTCGAAGCTGTGCGCCAGGAGTTGAAGATACCGGCTTACTCCGCGGCGATCGTCAAAGATCAAAGAGTGATCTGGGCCAAAGGATTCGGTTACGCAGACATCGAGAATAAGATTCCAGCCACCGAACACACGCCCTACCATCTCGCTTCGCTGACCAAGACGTTCGCGTCGACGATTCTGATGCAGCTCGTCCAGGAGGGAAAGGTCAAGCTCGACGATCCGGTTTCGAAGTACGGCATCACGCTCGAGAGCGACGGTGTCATTAGAGTGCGTCATTTGCTCTCGCACACGTCCGAGGGAAATCCCGGCGAGCAGTATCGTTATAACGGCAATCGCTTTGGAGAATTGGATAAGGTGATTCAGAAGGCCAGCGGCAAGTCATTCGGCGAACTTTTAATCGCCAACATCCTCGAACCGCTCGGCATGAATGAAACGGCGCCCAACGTGTTCAGGGTTGTCAGCACAAAATCACCAGACGCCGCCGGCCAGGCAGCAGAGGCGGAAGTGAAAGCCGCGGTCATGGACATCATCGGAGGCTACAACTCGAGCAACGTTGACCAGATTGAGAAGCGGATGGCGCCGCAACAAAATCGCTTTCAAGGCGAGGGCGGTTTCTTAACTTCCTTTAACGGCGCCGATCTGAGGTCGGCATTCCAGTCGGGCATCAAGTTGAAGGTTGACGTCTATAACCTCGAGGCCGCGGTTTACGGCGATAGTGCTATCACAACTTTCTTCATGCAGGGGAACGTCACGTCTCCCAATGGCCCGGCACGCACCGAAGGTCCCTGGCGAGTCTCCTACTTCTGGAACAAACAGGATGGCCTCTGGAAACTGGTCCATGCGCACCAGTCGCCGTTGGGCGGAGCGGTGATTACTGAAAAGCACCAGCAACGATTTGACACGGTCGTCAAGACACTCGCTCAACCCTACGCGCTCGATCGCGAATTTAAGATCACAAAGATCAGTTACCCGCAGGGGTTCAGCACCGCCGCTGGATTAATCTCGACAGTGCTTGATATGGCGAAGTACGACATTGCCATCGATCAGAACAAGTTTCTTACCAAAGAAACTCAACAACTCGCTTTCACTCCGGCTGTGTCAACTAAAACTGGCGAGCCGCTTCCCTACGGTCTCGGATGGTTTACACAGAACTACAAGGGCACGAAGATGCTCTGGCATTACGGTTACTGGACCGGCAACTCGTCGTTTATTTTGAAAGTGCCCGATCAGCACATCACGTTCATCATCATGGCGAACTCTGACAATCTCAGCCGACCGACAGATCTCGGCACGGGTGATGCACTGAGCTCCAAGGTGAGCATGGCGTTTTTGCGGACCTTCATCTTTCCTGAGAAGTTCGGAGAGGCCGTGCCCGAAATTAATTGGGACGCGCCGGTGGCAGACTTGAAAAATCAACTCAACGCCGTGCAGGGAAAACCTTACGCCGACATCTACCGCAAAGAGTTGGTTACAAAGTTCAGGATCGATGTCAGCACCGGACTCCAAAGCGAGGCGGCGCGAATAATGAAAATGTATGGGGAACTCTTTGCCAAGCCCCTGCCCGATGATTTGGTGAAGCTGCCTCTGATTGCCCAGATTATTCAGGTGGTGAACAGCGAAGATAAGACGGTGCCGTTTAGTCTGCCGAGCAGCCAGGACGTACGTGTGTTCGCCATCGGCGAAGGTCAGGGCGGCGCGATGTCTGACTACGGCTGGATCGAAAACGAGCAAGGGTCACGCGTGTGGGAGATGCAGGAGCCGAAGACCTCGCCTGCCGGCGGCGCGAACAAGAACCGGAAGGTTGATACGCAAATCACCCTGCCCGCCGGGAACTACAAGTTGCGTTACAAATCGGATGACTCGCATTCGTTCGATCGCTGGAACGCTCTGCCGCCCGACATTAATTTTTGGGGAATTGCGATCTATAAGAAATGAGTGATGAGGGATGGCTTCGTATCAGACCTAGACTTGCGCGACGGCGGCCGCGGGTCCAGCGTGCGGAGCGCGCGACAGCATAAAGCCTGGGGCGCAAGCCCGAGGATCAAGACCACCAATCTCTTTCCCCACCGCCGACCTGGGGTTCCGCTGCGCTCCACCCCAGAAACTATGAAGCCGGGTCTCCCAAAGTCGATTTGAAAGTTGGAGAATATCCAACATAGACGAGTTTGGCCTTTGCAGGTTGACTCAAAATCAGACTTAGAAGGGAGTACCCGGTGATGAAGATATTGTCATTGGATTTAGGGAAAAACAAGACAGTAGGATGTGATTACGAACGAGAGAGTGGCAAACATCGGTTCCAGACAGCGTTCAGTACGCGGGCAGGATTGGCGCAGCTAGTGAAGGAGGTCAAACCAGACCGGGTAGTGATCGAAGTTTGCAGTATCGCCGGATGGGTTTGTGATCTATTGCGGGAGATGGGGATCGAAGTGCAGGTGGCCAACACGAGTGACGACGCCTGGCGGTGGCGGAAGGTAAAGCGGAAGAACGACCGGTGCGATGCCTTGAAAGCGGCGCAGCTGTCAGCGGTAAATCAGATCCGGGAGGTACACATTCCCACCATCGAGGTGCGTCAGTGGCGGGCGCTAATCGCTTTTCGGCAACAACTGGTACGGCGGCGGACCCGAGTGAAGAATCACGTTCGAGATTTGTTGTTACGGGAAGGACAAATACTGCCGCGCGGTGGGAAATGCTGGACGCAACTCGGTCCTTCGGGCCTCTCAATAATTCAACCTCACAATAACTCGTGATCTGACCATTGGAGCGATTTCATCTCGGTCGTTCGGGGCTTACGGTCAAATCCAATAACAACGTCGAGGATGCAACTTTTTTACATTGCATCACCAGTTATCATTTCTCATGGCCGGAAAACACCTGAGTCTGCTTGTTCATTTTATCTGGAGCACTGCGGGCAGAGAGCCCTGGATTGGATCGGATTGGCAAGACGACCTCTATGGAATCGTCGGCGGTGTCATGAAGAAGAAAAATGCGAAGCTTATCTGCGCCGGCGGAATGTCTGACCACATACATCTGTACGCCTCACTGCCGTCAACGATTTCGATCGCGGATTTCGTGAATGCCGTGAAATCCAATTCGTCTCGCTGGGTGCACGAGTCGTATGCGACGCGCAAGGGCTTTGCCTGGCAGGAAGGATATGGAGCCTTCGGTGTCAGTAAGTCAGAAGAGCCGAAAGTCATCAGATACATTCGCAACCAACAACAACATCACGCCAAGCGAAGTTTTAAGGATGAGTTCATCGAGTTCCTGGTCCAAAATAGAATTGATTACGACGACAAGTATCTATGGAGTTGATAATGCGCGAGTGACCCGGCGCGAAGCGCCGACATGAAATAGCCCCGACCGTGAGGTCGGGGGTTGCGTTACCCAATAAACAAATGAGGCCCGAAGGGCCGATATGATCATTCCGGTCCTTCGGACCTCGTCGATTCTGAGAATACTGGTCCCCCCCGACCTGACGGTCGGGGCTATTACAACTCGGCCCTTCGGGCCGCTGCCTTACGAAACGCTCGATGAGGGAGAGGTAGCGGCAAATGTGGTTTGTCGTGTCAGCGGCGCCTCTCGATCCACGGCTCACGCAGATGGTACTGACCCGGCGACTGCGGACCCAGGCGCGAAGCGCCGACATGAAATAGCCCCGACCGTGAGGTCGGGGGTTGCGTTACCCAATAAACAAATGAGGCCCGAAGGGCCGATATGATCATTCCGGTCCTTCGGACCTGCGCGATTGTGAGAGTACTGGTGCCCCCGACCTGACGGTCGGGGCTATTACAACTCGGCCCTTCGGGCCGCCTCCTTGCGAAACGCTCGATGAGGGAGAGGGATGGGCAATTGTGGCGCATCCTGTTCGGCGACTCCGGACCCATCCGCTCACGCAGATGGTACTGACCCGGCGACTCCCGGACCCAGGCGCGAAGCGCCAACATGAAATAGCCCCGACCGTGAGGTCGGGGTTTGCGTTACCAATAAACAAATGAGGCCCGAAGGGCCGATATGATCATTCCGGTCCTTCGGACCTCGTCGATTCTGAGAATACTGGTTCCCCCCGACCTGACGGTCGGGGGCTATTACAACTCGGCCCTTCGGGCCGCCTCCTTGCGAAACGCTCGATTATGAAGAGGTATGGGTAATTGTGTCTCATGCTGTGCGGCGACTCCGGACCCATCCGCTCACGAGATGGTACTGACCCCGGCGACTCCGGACCCATCCGCTCACGCAGATGGTACTGACCGGCCGACACTGAGCCAGCTTGCCCAAAGCAACATGACGACGGGGATTGACGGGTACTATCATGCGCACCCCGTAATTGCTTATGTCGGCGATTGCGATGAGCGGCGCGAGGTAGCAGAACACAAACATAATCGCGAAGGCTTCCCAGAACTCGGCGCGCCGCCGCTTAACCACGTGCCCGAGATAGCCGCCCGCTCCGAACCAAATGAATAGCTAGTGCAACTTCAGGTAATAAACCGGCAAGCCAAGGATGGTGGTAAGTCCCGCGCAAAAAAGAATTCGCTTCGCAAAATAGAGCAGCGCGACAGCCCCTGGCCAGAATCAATGTCGTAGTAACAGGTGTGTTAGTTTGCAGGCTCCATTCGATTCGCTCGGATGTGTAATGCAGGACGGGGACACTCAATTGGCCGGTCACCGCGTAGTTCCTCAGCGGCAGCAGAGAAAATACGGCACCGAACGAAGCGACGAATAATAAGGTGACTAAGGTTCGTCGCGGCCGGCCTTTCAAATAAACGAAGGCGAGTATCGTCAACATCGGCCCGAGCAAGATCACTTGCAGCAGTTCGCAAAATTCGCCGAACAGAACCGTCTTCCTTACGCAATCGTCCTGCTGCCGTCGCTTCGCAGCCGGTTCGTCGCAGTTCCCGCGCGTCTTCGTCAAGACGGCTTGTCTTTTATTGATCTCTCTGCGATTAGAAATGAATTTGTTGAAGACGATTTTCGGACCAGCCGGTTTGATACGCACCCTTCTGCGGTCGTCCATCGCCGCGTAGCCACATCTTTGGCTCCCGACATCTTGCGGAAGTACATGCAAGCGGTGCGCGATCGTTAGCGACTCCAGCGCGTGTGGTACTTCCGGCGGCGCCTCCGGACCCATCCGCTGCAGATGGTACTGACCCGGCGCCTCCGGACCCATCCGCTGACGCAGATGGTACTGACGCGACGCCTCCGGACCCATCCGCTAACGCAGATGGTACTGACCGTTCGTCTCTGCGTGCAGGACGAGTGTATCGGAGCCGTCCCTCACGATCGTCTACTGCCGATGATCTGCTATTGACCCTCCAGTTGAACGGCGTATAGTGCGCCGCAAATCGCGACGCTTTGCAGCGCAGGGACTGGGAAATATCTTCGTCAGTCATGATGAAGGCGACACCTGGCAGTCTCTAAAGGACAATCTGCCGACGGTCAGCGTTGAAACCCTGGTGATCGAGAATGGTTGGCTCTACGCGTCGACCTATGGCCGGGCCATGTGGCGCTGGCGAATTGCCGGATGATTCGCAGGGAGCAAAGCAGAAAGTCAAAGATTAGTCCGCTGTGGCATCGGCGTAATCTGCAGATCATTCATCGGCTGCGAGCTGCTTCCATTTCGCTTCGTCGACGCCGCGTATCGTCAGCCAGAGGATCATCGCCACGGAAACCAGCAGCCCGTAGGGTGCGGTGATGCCGAACGCGCCGCGACCGAGTGGTGGATACAGATACAGTAACCAACATAGGCCTGCAATCATACCCAGCACACCCAGCCAACGCGGCATGAAAGTAGATTTGAAAATTAGATAGCCATTCAGAAAGGTCGAGAAACCAAAAAATGCCATCGCGGTCGCCGCGCCAACATCGTTCGCCCGCAGGAGAATCAGCGCGATCGACTGCACCTGTTCAGTCGTGAAACTGTGCAACACAGTCGGGCCGCCACCTAACACCCACAATGGTGCAATGAAGAATACGCGGGCGGAAGTCTTAACGATGGCGCCCGCGAGTTCGATGAATGCCGCGGTCAACGCCAGGGGACGGCTCACCGGCCGAAGCAATACATACCAGAGCGCTGCCGTAGCTACCTGCGACGCCATCTCGATCAGATAGACAGCGAAGCCGATTTGGAGGAGGCCTTTGTGGGCCAGGATGTTGTTGGCCGTGGCCGCGGCGTCGCCGAAATTGATTAGTCGTTCGCTGACGAACCCCTGCGCGAATACGCCGCAGACAATTACCAACAGAAAAAGCAGGCCCAGGCTGCGACCGATCTTGCGTGGTGAAGTCATATCCGCTGATTACGCAGGTTACTCAGAAATGGTTCCGTCAGTGAATGGAAGGCAGCAGGCAGAAAATTAAGACACCTACCCCGCCTGAAAAAATATTAGGCATTTCCCGGATGAGCAGGTAGAGTACTCCTCTCTCTCCTCAATTCTTCCTTCGACCTGGACAAAGCTGCGGAATAGTAATGAGAGAACTGGAAAGAACTAGTCTATCTCGGGCCAACCGAAGCTGGGCGCGTCGCGGTTTCGTCTGGCGGGTGGCGCTTCCTTTGTGCTTTCTCTCAGCCGTAATCAGCGTCGGCCTTTTGGGTGAACACCAGCGACGCGCTGGCGCTGCGCGACTTGACCAGCCGGCACTCGAAAAGTTGTTTCGGAATGCCGCTCTTGTGTCGCCGGCATCGCGTCGAGAGTTTTCGAAATCAGACCGATCCGAAGATGGCTTATGGCGGGTAAGCGGCAACGGAAACAACTTGATTCTCAATGCGGAGGCACAGCGAAAGCTGCTTAATCGCGCCCCGATGGAGAACACAAAAGCAGCCCGGCAGACTCAAGTTGTCATTCGTTTGCCGATGCCGGATGGAAAGTTTTCCCGTTTCGATATTGAAGAGTCGCCGGTTATGGCGCCGGAACTCGCCGCGCGTTTCCCGCACATCAGAACGTACCGGGGTCGTGGGCTCGACGATCCAACTGCGACCACGCGGCTTGATGTGACGCCAGAGGGATTTCACGCGATCGTGCTCACGAGCGCAGGCACCATCATCGTTGAGCCGGCCCCACACGCGAAGGGCGAGTATGTTAGTTACGATCAGCATGATGCTCCGAAAGGTGCCGGCGCATTTAGCTGCACGCTCTTCGGCGCCGAGCAGGCCACGGTTCAAAGCAAACAACTCTCGCGCAAGGGTAATGCGAATCCTCTCGCCAGTGGCGTCACGCTGCATACTTACCGCCTGGCATTGGCGGCGACGGCTGAGTTCACCCAGACGTTCGGCGATGGGACGGTTGCTGGCGCCCTGAGCGTGATGACTACGAACATCAATGGGGTCAATGCAATCTACGAACGCGACCTCGGGATCCATCTCAACCTCGTTGCCAACGAGACGTCAATCATCTTCACCAACACAGCGACGGACGGATACACCAGCGACGACACGAATACCTTGCTCGAACAGAATCAGGTCGTCTTAACCCAACGCATAGGCGCCGCGAATTACGATTTGGGCATGGTGCTCGACGGCCACGTCTACAATTTCCAACCCGGCAAATTCATCTTCCAGGGTGCGGCCCAGTTTCAAAGCCTTTGCGGCAACTCGCAAAAGGGCAAGGCCGTTTCAATATTCCGTTCCACCGAGCCGACGTCGAACACGGCCATCTATGTGGTCGCACATGAACTGGCCCATATGCTCGGAGCGCTGCACTCATTCAACGGCACGCTTGATGACTGCGGCCCCAGCCGCTTTGCCGTAAATGCATATGAGCCCGGCAGCGGGTCGACCATTATGGGCTACCGCGGCGGCGTGTTACCCAACGGGAATTATTTTCCCATCTGTGATTTCGAGGATCTGCAGTCGACCGATACTTACTTCCATACCGCGAGCATCGAACAGATAAATAATTTCACGACTTTTGGTCAGGGCAGTTCCTGTGGCGTTCTGACGAATACGGGAAATACTCAGCCGAGCATCGATGCGGGAGCCGACTATACAATTCCGGTCAGTACCCCATTCACGCTCACGGCGACTGGCAGCGACGCTGACGGCGATGCGCTTACTTACTGCTGGGAAGAATTTGATTTGGGAGCGGCTGGCCCACCAGACACAGACAACGGCGACCGGCCCATCCTTCGATCATTCGCGCCGGTAACCAGCCCCGCGCGAACTTTTCCGCAGGGGTCGGACTTGCCGGTCTATGGTGAGTCGCTACCCACCACCACCCGCACCATGAATTTCCGCGTCACCGTGCGCGACAATCATGCGGGGGGCGGCGGGGTTAACACCGGCGCCATGCGCGTCAATGTGGTTTCAAGCGCGGGACCGTTTGCGGTCACGCAACCAGGCGTCGATACAAGTTGGCCCGCCGGCTCGACGCAGACCGTCAACTGGAATGTGGCGAACACCTCGAGTGCGCCCATCAATTGCGCCAACGTGCGGGTGCTGCTTTCGATCGATGGCGGCAGCAGTTATCCGTTCACGCTCGCGTCCGCCACACCGAACAACGGCGCCGCGACTATTACCGTTCCGAACACGCCAACTTCATCGGCCCGGGTGAGAGTCGAAGCCGCCGGCAACATCTTTTTTCAAATCTCTCTCGGGAACTTCAAGATCACACCCAACACATCATCGCCGCCGACACTGCTGACCGAGGCGAATACCAATAGGGCCATCGCGCTGGACTCGGTGACGTTCCTGCGCGATCCATTTTCGTTGCCGAACGTTCTGAACCTTAGTGCCGACCAACGCACGCGGGTGATGCTCTTTGCCACTGGCCTTGAGCTAATGCCGGGCGAAAGTATTTCAGTAGTTACGGCCCAGGCCGAAGATTCGGCGCACCTCGTATATCCGCTGACCGTGGAGTATGTCGCCAAGGTTCCCATCCTTGATTGGCTGACACAGGTGAATGTGAGATTGCCGGACGGACTTGCCGGCGCCGGCGACGTGCTGGTGAGCGTTAGCCTGCGTGGCGCAGCGAGCAACAAAGTGATTGTTGGAGTTCGCTAGACGTGAGGCTTGGATCATTCATGCGACCCGTCTGGCCCAGGCGCGAAGCGCCGTCATTAAGTAGCCCTGACCGTCAGGTCGGGGGTAAGAAGATCCCAAAAGATTTTGAGATCGAAAGGACCGACATTAATCCCGGTCCTTCGGACCTCATTGTCATGGATGACGCTAACCCCGAGCTGACGCTCGGGGCTATTCAATGTCGACCCTTCGGGTCTGGCCGATGCGATATGTTGACGACTTGGGGGGCGGATACGAAGAACGGAGTCAGCTACGCCAGCGTTACGGTTTACCTTCCGGATTGACCTTGACGTCGTTTATCTCAGTCGAGAAGCGACGGAAATTACTAAAGGTCCAGGTTGATTCCCAGTTGATTCCGTCAAAGAGTCTGTTGTAATCCAAGCCGTTGATGCGCACGATGCGTGGCAACCAAACTCCTTCGGGCAATCGCTGCATCTCCACATAAACCGCGGGCGCAGCGTCCGCCGATGTGGGGGCCGGCGTCATCACCCGCTGAGCCGGACCGGTATTGTTAGCGCTCAGCGTGGGTCGTCCAACCAATCTGGTGACGATACGATCCTGCGCGTCGATCCAGATCTCGCCCGTGAGCTGCGCAATGTATTTTTCGCTGTCGGCAAATTGTGCGCCGGGGCGCGGCATGAAAGTGAAGATCAGAGTCTCGCGTCCATCGTGCTGCTCTCGCCGCGCGAACGTCAGCTCACACGTTTTGAGGAAAGCATGAATCCCGAGCGTGGTGCTGGTTGATTTGCCGAAAGTCGAAGAATGGTTATTGGTCGTCGAAGTGTACATGCCGAGCGGCAACATTCCCTTTACCTCGGGAGCTGTCTCAGGTGGTGACGGCTTTTCCTTCGCATTCTTTTCTTCGGCCTTTTCCAACTTTTTGCCGGCCTCCAGCTGCGCCTTTTCCAATTCAGTGGCCGGCACGGGTACTCCATCGCGACTCGTGACTACCATCACGCCCTTGCCCCGAGTTCCGCTCTTCAAAGTCGGAATGAAAACTTCGTAGGTGGTCGATTCTTCTTTCGGCTTTCCTTTCTTGTCGATTGAGCGACCCACCGAAGTCATCACATAGGTGTAGTCGGCCAGCATGTCGCCGTTGCCCTTGCAGTAAGCTTCTTTCACCAGGGCGGCGACATCGATTGGGTCGCCGATCGAAGCCGGGACTACGTCCTCACAAGATTTGGGAATGCGACTGGCGTGCTTTCCGACACTAACGCTGGCGTGCTGCGCCGAGATGGCGCCGCAGCAAACGAGCATCATTAGAAAGAGTGTGTAGGGATTGACTCTTTTCGGTTGCATGACTGAGGCGGAGTATAGCAGCCCAGCGCGCTGAGCGTGCGACAGATCCGCGCCGTTATGATGACTCAGCGCGCGGAGCGCGCGACAGCATAAAGCCTGGGGGCGCAAGCCCCAGGATCAAGACCACCAACAACGATTGAGCCCGCGGAGCGGGCGATAGCTCTCACGGCTGTCGCCTGCTCCGCAGGCTTGATCATCATGCGAACGGGGTCCTGGGATTCCGCTTCGCTTCGCTCCACCACCAGGCGCGAAGCGCCGTCATTAAGTAGCCCCGACCGTCAGGTCGGGGTAAGAGTATTGCCAAAGCTTTTGAGGTCCGAAGGATCGACATTAATCCCGGTCCTTCGGACCTGATTGTGTTACGGATGACGTAACCTCGAGCTGACGCTCGGGGCTATTCAATGTCGACCCTTCGGGTCTGGCCGATGATGCGACATAGG
>DATANL010000408.1:0-4181 GCA_036266295.1 Pyrinomonadaceae bacterium
GCCATAAACGGCGGCGCTCGAGGGAACAAATATCAACGGCCGGCAAGTTGAGCGGTGGACGGCCGCAAGCAATTTCTCACAGGTGACGACTGACCCCTCGAAATCCTGAAGCGGATCCGCGAAAGAAGCACCGACCGAAGCCGTGCCGGCGCCGTGAAAAACAATTTCGGGAGAGAATCTGTCAATGACTTCAGTGGTCCGCACGACGTCATTGTTCACCTGGACGTAGGCGCCTGGCCAGTCACTCCCCGTTTCGCTGGCGCGGCCGATACCTGCAATCTCGTGTCCGTTGCGCGCCGCAAAGCGTGCAAAAGATGTTGCCAGGAAGCCGGTACTTCCGGTAATCAGAATCCTCATAACTTTATTGCGAGAAAACTATAGATGCGGCCGGGCGTCTGATCGCGTTCGGTGTAACGCCGTACAGCCGCCTCACGAAATCGAGCGGACCAGGACAGCAGCCGGCCAAAACGGAAGTAGCTATGATTCGCGATCTGGCGCCAGGCAATCTGACGCTGCGCTTCGGTCCCGGGAAAGAAATTCAAGACCGATTCAAGCGGCCCCCAAACTTTTTGCAGGTCGAAGCCGCCGCGCCGCAAGCTCTCGATGTACGTCGCCAGGGCATAAGCATTTTCGCCACCGTACAATCGATGCAACGGATGTTCATTGCGAAAGGTAACCAACTGTTCCTCATTGTCGGCCACATGCTCGCGAGTGCTTAAAAAAATGGAAGCCGGCATTAACACGCGCGCGATCTCGCGAATCATCAGATCGAGGTCGGCGGCATGGTGCAACACCTGCCGGCCGTGAACCGCGTCGAAGCTGGAATCTGCAAACGGCAACTGCTCGCCAGTGGTCCGCACGATTTCGATCGGCAACTGCGTTTCGTTGGCAATATCACGAATTGCGCCGGCGCCCACTTCGCGGCTGGGATCCGGTTCGAGCGCAACGACTCGCCAACCGTTCAGCGCCAGGGCATAGCTGGCAATTCCATTTCCGGCGCCGACGTCGAGTATGCGCCGGCCCGCTCCTGGTCCGAGATGTCGCAGGACCTCTGCGAATTCTTCACTGCGCGCGTAGCGCTTTGCGGCCGCCAATACCGGCAGATCGAAGTAATTATTTCTGACTTCGTTTTCGTTGCCAGGCAGCGACCTGAAATAACGAACTGCTTCTTCCCAGGTGGACTCGGTCACTCGACCACGCGCTCCTCATCGGTCAGCGGACGGAGGATCGTTGCAGGGTTCCCCCCTACTATCGTCCATGGCGGCACATCTTTAGTTACCACGCTACCTGCCGCAACGACTGCTCCTTCACTTACGGTGACTCCTTTGAGAATGATCGCCCGGGCTCCAATCCATGCTTTGTTTTCAATCGTAACCGGCGCGATGGACACGTTCGACCAATCCTTTCTGCCCTGAAGCCAGTTCCGAACATCGTTCTTGCGTTGCGCAAAGACCAGCGAATGCGAGTTATGGTCCATGATGAGCGTGTCAAAAGCGATCAGAACGTCGGCGCCGATTCTAATCGACTGCGCCGCGGCAAGCAGACTGCCGCCGCCAATATGTGTCCCGTCGGCGATCTCAATTGTGGCATCTGACTTCTCAAATGCGAACCGGCATTCAATGCTACAGTCTTCACCTATTATCAATGAACAGCCTTGCCGCTCAGGAGCCGACAACCCGGCGCCGGCCAGACGCGTGCCGCGGCCGATTTTTAATTCCTCCACCAGTTTCGGCCACTGTACGGCCTGATTGTCGCGTCCACCCAACACCAGGCGTCTTAACTTGTTTCTCATTCGCACTGCGGAAATTCCGCTATCGCCGGTCGGCACGCTCCCTGGTAAGTCTTCCAAGGCGTCGCCAGATCCGGCCAACAAATGATTTCGGATATTGCTCACTCCTCAAAAAGCGCTTGATGCGCTTGAATGCCTCGGTATCAACTACAACCTGCTCCGGAAGCTGAAAATCCCATTTGCCTGCTCTCATTGACCCGTTTACCGACCAGGAGTAATTGCCTGCGTGAGTTCCGGATCCGTCGAACCCGCCGACCGTCAGCAACGGTTCTCGTGGATGCAGGACCAATCCACCACGATTGAAGACTCCCCACCAGAAGAGAATGCCCCACGAATCGTTCGCGCCGCGCAGACGTTCTTCGAGCATTGCGCTATAGGGATAACTATTATCGAGATCGAACTTTCGTCGCAGTTCTGCATCCTGTAGACGCGCTGAAATACCTGAGACGTTCCAATCGAACGTACGCCAGGCGCGCGCCCAGGTGGCCCATCCCCAGGTCGTTGTCAATGGTAAGAAAAACGCGTCCGGTTTTTCCGGGTGACGCACCGGGAACATGTACGCCGAAATCTGATACACGTTCTCTTCGTCGCGGTACCGTTCAAGTCCCTGCAAAAGATAGTCGAGAAAGGACCGGCTTAAAACAAAATCATCTTCGACGACTATCACGCTGCCATATTGCTCGCAAAGTTCGGTGACGCCGGAAACTATCGACCGCGCGAGCCCTACATTGGTCTCACGGTTTATGATGGTGGCATCGTGCCGGGCGCCCCAATCGTGTACCAACTTACGCGTGGCTTTCACCGCCGCATCGTCAGCCGAAGTCTTTGGACCGTCGCAATAAATGTTAATCGCACATTCGGACAAACGCTCACAGCGCGCTAACGATTCCAGAAGCAATTCCGTGTGCCTGGGCCGGTTGTAAGCAAAGACGGCAATTGGAGTCGCGCGAGCTGATAAACCACTACCCATATAGTCGTTAGTTCGACATTGCCCGGCACCACTGCTCCAGGACCAGCGCCTTAAAGGACAGAGGAGTTATGGCGCCGAGGGGATACGGACCCGCCGAGAGTTTCCGGGCGCTCTCGGGTTGCAACACCTGCCGCTGACAAAGCTGACCATCGATAAGATTCTCGCCGTACCTGTCGAAGAGCGCGCGATGCCACTCCATCACCGGTGGACTAAAGCCGCGCTTGGGACGTTCCGTCACCGACTTCGGCAATAAATCTCCGATTGCGGATCGAAACCACGCCTTGGCCGGCTGGTGCAGGTCGCTCTCGACTTTGCGCAACCCAATCACGGTCTCAACCAGCCGGTGGTCCAACAGCGGCAACCGCAATTCAATCGACGAAGCCATGCTGAGACGGTCTCCCTGGGTGACACCGTTTTCGCGCAGATAAGTATCACAAATCAGCCGCGTCAAGGCGATGTCGATGCCGGCTTCAGAATCGGCCATGGTGAAGAGACTGTTAGCCCGCGAGCCGTTGAGTTGCTCGACGAATGATCGCGCGAAGAAATTGGTCTCGCCGTCGATTTCGCGGAAGTCGGAAATCAAATCGTAAAAGACCAGCTGAGCTGCTGCTGATTCGCGATCACGTCGAAAACTTTTTAGCGCCGGTCGCAATCCGCCCAAGCTGTGAACCCACTCCCCGGTTTCGAGGCGCGACAGTCCTCGCGGTAAGTTAGGCTTGAAATAGCGAGCAAACGCGGCGAAGGCGCCGAGCTGCCGGGCCTCGAATTTGCGGACGGACTCAATGGCGGCCTGTCTTACCCAGTCATAACCCCAGAAGAGTTCATCACCGCCCTGACCCTGTAGCACCACCGGCACGCCCTGCTCGCGAGCGGCTTTCATCACCATGTAATAGCCGAATCCGGAGATGTCGGCGATCGGATCGTCGCGCCAGTAAACCAACTCAGGAAAGAACGAGACCATTTCCCGGGTGCTTAGTTCTATGTCATGAAATGGTAAACCCAGATGATTGGCCAGAGCCTGCGCGTCCGCGCGCTCGTCCGACGGGGGACGTTCCGGATAGCCCACGCTGAATGCGTGCATGACCCCGGGGTATTTTCGCGCCGCAAGCGCCGCAATAGCGCTCGAATCGAAACCGCCGCTGAGCGCGACACCCACGGGAACATCGGAACGAATAACAATCTCGCTGACAGTTTCCAGTTGTTCGCCAATAAGCGTCGCGGGATCACCGTCGATGGGCGGCGCGTCTTCCATTCGCCAATAACATTTCTCCTGGATGTTCCACGGGTCAACATCGATCGTCATTATGTGCGCCGCGTCCAACTTGCGAACGCCCTTTACGGGCGTGAGCGGTTCAGGAACATATTGATAATGGAAATATAGGTTGACTGCATGTGGTTCCAATTCAAAGGGCACCAGTCGCG
>DATANL010000409.1:0-2769 GCA_036266295.1 Pyrinomonadaceae bacterium
AGCCGCCTGCCTTGGAGGCGGTGGAACCTGGGACGCTATTAATTGCTCATGTCAGGTATCCGGGTGTAACCCCGGTCCCTATCAGGGCGTACAAGCGCCGGTTACCGTCGACTACGATTACTGCAATCCTGCCACCGCTACCGTTTGGAGTTGCCATGGGGGTTGGACCACCTGGACAAGTTACTGCCAGAACGGGACCGTCTTTGATTCGTACGAGCAGTACACCGAAGGTTGTAATAACACATTCGTGAACTGCGGCGGTGGCGGCGGTGGTGGTGGCGGAGGCGGCGGCGGTGGAGGCGGCGGCGATTGCTGGGACAGCGGGGATTGCTGGTGTGATTATGATTGGGGAGTCTGCTGCATCTACGACGATTGTTTTGAGATGGAACTAGAATGACGAAAAAAATCTCGCAACCACGTAGCACAAAAGCGCGAACATGCGGTCTGATCAGCATGTTAGTTCTGGCGGTCGCCACTAGCGTCACGGCCCAGACCGGCAACCCTAAGTCCAATCAAAGTCCCTCGGGCAAGGATAAAATGCACGAGATGGCTAAGAAAGGGGGAGGGCACTTTGTCTTTCGGTACCGGCCAAGTCGTGCGCGAACCTTTGCCGATCTTACTGAACTCGCGGCGCATAGCGATGTCGTTGTAATTGGACGAACCCTGACACATCACCCGTCGCTATCGGCTGGCGGTAATATGATCACCAATGATTTTGAGGTGAAAATCCAGGAAGTCTTCAAAGGCAAAGTCACAAATGGGACAACGATTGTCGTGAAGGTCCCAGGCGGCGCTTACAAGTTTCCGGATGGCACGCGCGCCGCAGTCCTGGGCCAGGGATATAAAGAGCCCCAGGACCGGCAAATGTACGCATTCTTTCTTAAGCGGCGTGCCAACTCTAAGGACTACCGGTTGATCTCTGAGGCTCAGGGACTATTCGCACTAACCTCATCAGGAGTTGAGCCGGCGGATCTGGAAGGGTCCGATCCCGTTGTTGTGAATTACCGGGGCCGGAGCAGCAGCGAGTTCTTAAGCGGGCTTCATCAGGCGGTGCAAAAACCAAAAAAGTGATTCCCTGAACCGCGTCGGCAAGCGGACTAATGATCGGCAACTTCGTCCAATGCCTTTCGAAGCGCTTCGATGGCCAACGCCGCCGCATGTTGCTTGCGACTTGATAGTCCGCCGATCGCGTCGATTATCTTCTGGCGCGTAACTGTCCGGGCCTCCTCCACTGATGTTCCCTCCAACATCTCAGCCAAAACCGAACCGCATACGAGTGTCGGCGCACATCCATAAGCCAGAAAGCGCGCGGCTTCTATGCGGTCGTAACGTATTCGCAGACTGAGGCGGAGACGATCGCCGCAGACTGGGTTCGTCTCTTCGGAGATGGCATTCGCGTCCTGCAGTTCACCCGCGTTGCGGGGATGCGTCAAATGATCCTTGAAGACATCGGAATAGGTCATTGAAGATCTTTGATGGGAAGGTGTACCTGTGCGTCAGCGATGGTCGTTAGGTCATCGGCGACTCAGGGCTCGCCTCGCACTATCACCTCACGCAGATGGTATTGTCGCGATCGGTCGCGTCAATGGTGATATGGCACGCAGGCTTTGAACTGCGCGCGTGACGGCGGCAACGGCGTAACTAACCTCTTCGATAGTATTGTCCTTGCCAAAGCTAAAACGAATTGCGCCGCGCGCCAGTTCTTCGTTGCGACCGAGCGCCTTGATTACCGGCGACGGCTCGAGGGTTCCCGACGAACATGCCGAGCCGGTGGACACGGCGACACCTTGCATGTCCAGATGGATTAGCAGCCCTTCGCCTTCGACGTATCGAAACGAAATGTTTGAGACGTGCGGCAGCCGCATTTCTCGATCGCCGTTAAATATGATGTCGGGAATCTGCTCCTTGACTTTGAGCTCAAAACGATCGCGCAGATGCATCGTGTGTTCGCTGCGCTGAGTCATCTCGGATTTAGCGATCTCCGCTGCCGTGCCAAAGGCAACGATGTTCGCCACGGACTCGGTCCCGGCGCGCCGTTCTCGCTCCTGATGGCCGCCGATTTGTTGCGGCCACAGACGCGTGCCGCGACGTACGAAGAGCGCGCCCGTCCCTTTCGGCGCATAAATTTTATGGGCCGAGAGCGACAGAAGGTCGCAGCCAATGACTTCGACGTCGATTGAAATTCTGCCGGCTGCTTGGACCGCATCGGTGTGAAACCAGAGATGCTTACGGCCGCGTGCACGTTCGGCCCGGACCAGCGCGCCGATTTCGGCAACCGGCTGAATCGTCCCAATCTCATTGTTCGCCATCATGACGCTGACGAGAATCGTATCGTCGCGTAGCGCCGCGCGCACGTCGTCAAGTCGCACGATTCCATTTTCGTAAACCGGCAGACGCGTGATGGACCAGCCTTGTTTCTCCAGGTGATCGACCATTCCGCGAACGGAAGGATGCTCGATTGCGGAAGTGATGATGTGCCCGTGTTCCTGGGCAGACCGGCAGATGCCACGCAGCGCCAGGTTGTTAGCCTCCGTACCGCCTGAGGTAAAAACGATCTCGTTCGCACGAGCGTTGATGAGTGCAGCTACCTGGCGGCGGCCCTTGTCGACGGCCGCGCGCGCATCCTGACCCAACTGGTGGACGCTGGAGGCATTGCCGAATTTGTCGCGCAGATAAGGCAGCATCGCCTCGAAGACGCGATCGTCGATCGGCGTGGTGGCGCTATGATCGAGATAGACGGGCATAAGTAAGTGGTAGTGGTCAGTCATC
>DATANL010000410.1:0-5283 GCA_036266295.1 Pyrinomonadaceae bacterium
ACCAACAAGTCGGAAGCAATCACCGCCGCCGCCGCGTGTCTCAGGTACGCGCAAGAGACGCAACGCGCCGGCGCCGCGCACATCGCCGACGTTATTTATTTTGAATCGCAGGATCATCTGGTCCTCGACAGCATCACGGTACGGAATCTCGAGTTGATTCAGCCGCTGGGTCTGGCCGGCACGGGGCGATCGCTGCTCGACGTGATTGATGAAACGATCACCGGAATGGGTGGGCGGCTGCTGCGCGCCTGGCTGCTGCGGCCGTCGATTCATCGCGGTGAAGTTGAAGCCCGCCACGGAGCTGTCGCCGAGTTGCACGGCTCGCACATGAAACGAGATGGCCTGCGCAACGCGCTCAAAGAAGTCGCCGACCTCGAACGGCTGGTGGGCCGTTTGAATCTGGGCTCGGCGACGCCCCGGGACCTCAACGCTCTTCGCTGCTCGCTTGATCGAGTTCCCGCGGTTCGTGAGTTGCTGACGAACGCACAGTCGTCGCTCTTGCAGGTATTGAATGAGTCGCTCGACGAATTGGCTGACGTGCGGACGCTGGTGGCCGCTGCGATCAACGATGATCCGCCCGCAAAGGTGATCGACGGTGGAGTAATCAACGCCGGCTACGCGCCGGAACTGGATGAACTGCGCTCCATCAGTCGCAACGCGAAGCAAACGATTGCCGCCATGGAAGCGGAAGAACGAGCGCGAACGGGCATCGGCACGTTGCGCATTCGCTACAACAACGTCTTCGGGTACTTCATTGAGGTGTCGAAAGCCAATGCCGCGCGCGTCCCTGACGACTATGAACGGCGGCAGACTCTGGCAAATGCCGAACGGTTCAGCACGCCTTCACTAAAAGAATGGGAAGGCAAAGTTCTGGGCGCGGAAGAACGAATTCTGCAACTCGAGTCCGAGATCTTTGCGCTTGTCTGCCGTCAGGTTTCAGCTGAGACCCCGCGGATTCAAGCGACGGCGCGTGCGCTTGCGTGCCTCGATGCGGTCTCGGCGTTGGCTGAAACCGCCGTTCGTCGTCGATACGTGAGGCCGAAGATGCATGACGCGGATGAGGTCGAAATTGTTCACGGCCGTCATCCGGTGATCGAAGTCTTCATCGACGAGCCGTTCATTCCGAATAGCGTCTATCTAAACAACTCGGCTGATCGTCTGCTAATCATCACTGGCCCAAACATGGGCGGCAAGAGCACCGTGCTGCGGCAGACGGCGCTCGTCTGCATTCTCGCGCAGATGGGTTCCTTTGTGCCGGCTGAGAGCGCGCGACTGCCTTTGCTCGATCGTGTCTGGACGCGCGTCGGAGCGTCTGACGATCTCGCACGCGGCCGATCGACGTTCATGGTCGAGATGACCGAGACGGCCGCGATCCTGCACAACGCGACGCCGCGATCGCTGGTGCTGCTCGATGAAATCGGCCGCGGCACCGCGACCTTTGACGGATTGTCGATCGCCTGGGCCGTCGCGGAGTATTTGCATGATTCGCCCGAGCACTGTGCCAAGACGCTGTTCGCGACGCACTATCACGAACTGACCGAATTAGCCGAGCGCTTGCCGGGCGCGCAGAACTATCAAATCACTGCGACCGAACGCGAAGGCGAAGTTGTATTTCTTCATCGGCTGGAACGCGGCCGCGCCTCGAAGTCATATGGCATTGAAGTGGCGCGGTTGGCGGGCATGCCGCCCGCGGCTTTGGCGCGCGCCCGCGAAGTCCTTGAAAAACTGGAACGCTACGAACTCGATGTGTTCGCTGAAGAAGCGCAAGTCGAACCACGCGTCGCGGCCGCAGGCGCCGGCGCGAACAGTTCATCTGAAGAAGCCGCGCTGACCCGGGCGTCAAACAGCGCTGCCCGCAGACGTTTGGCCGCGCAATCGTCACTATTCGATCTGGCCAATCAGAAAATTGTCGATGAGCTGCGCGAAGCTAAGGTGGAAGCGCTGTCGGCTGAAGATGCGAAGGAGCTATTGCGCAGACTGCAGGACAGAATCGTGTAAGAGTTTTGTTTGGTTCTCTTCAGCGATTAGCGCGATCGATGTATCAGCGCGATTCAACTATCAATGCGGTTCGTTTAGAGGCCGCACTTGTGCGGCGTGGGCGGACAAGTCCGCCGTCTAAACGATAGGTTTTGCGGATTGGATTAAGAAGCTTTGGCCGCGTCGCGAATGACGAGATCAAACGTCCCGGGAGCGACTTTACGAAAGCGCGTGTTGCGATTGAGCGAGACCGCGATGCTAATCGTGGGGTTGTTGCCCGTGAAGCTGAACCCGCCTTCCATCAAACGATTGTAAATCTCGTTCACGTGCAGCGGCCCTCCGGCTTCACGAAGAATCATAGTTGCGGCTTGCGGGATGGTGCGGTCGAAAAACTGATCGCTAAGCGGCTCGATGTTGTTGCGCAACGCCGGCACGTTATGTCTTTGCGGGGCCGCGGGCTGCGACAATTCGGCCTGGGCCAGCCGTCGTTGCAACTCAATCTCCAATTCGCCGACTGACGTCGTCCCCACCTGCGTGCCTGGTCCGCTCATCACATTTGAAAGCAGGCGAAAGATGGCCGCCTCGGTCTGACCAGCGAGGGTATCCAGTTCAATCAACTCGCCGCGAATAATCTCCGCTTCTGATTCCAACTCGGCCAGCCGTGCCGCCAGACGCGTGCGCTGGGCGCGCGAGTGTCGCAGGCTTTGTTCCAGACGAGCTATCAGGGTTTCGTTAGCCATGGCCCAGCGAGATTGTAGATTGACGCTATTAGGTTGGCAATAACTTTCTACGGACTGGACCTAACCATCAATGGTCGCGTTCGATGATGTAGGTGGGAATTGCGGATAACGCTTGCGCGTAAGGCGAGTGATCGAAGCCGTCCAGTGAAGCCCGAGCTGCCTCGGCATATTCAATTGCACGTTCTCGCGCGCGGGCCAAAGCGCCTGTTTCAGCGAGCGCATCGAGGACCGATTGGCGCGAGACACTGTGATAGCCACCTTCGCTGATGACTGTCTGAAGCGGCAGACGCATCCCGGGCTGGCGTTGCAACAAGAGAAGCAGCGGCAGCGAGATTTTTCCTTCGAGCAAATCTGCGCCGGCCGGTTTCCCCAGCACATCTTCGGTGCTGGTGAAGTCGAGCAGATCGTCGATCAGTTGGAAGGCGATGCCCAGGTTCATTCCGTAATCGCGCAACATCGCCTGCTGTTCCGGCGCCGCGCGTCCGACCAGCGCCCCGATTTCGCAACAAGCGCTGAAAAGGTACGCAGTCTTGCGCGCAATCACGTCAAAGTATTGATCTTCGGAAATGTCTGTGCGACCGAGCAGGGTCAATTGCAACAGCTCGCCTTCGGTCATCCGTCGCGTCACGGCCGTGAGAATGTCGAGAATAGGAAGCGACCGCTCCGCCAGACTGGTCTCGAACGCGGACATGTACAACCAGTCGCCCATCAAGACCGCGGTCTGATTACCAAACTCAGAATTGATTGACGGACGGTTGCGGCGGGTTTCGGCCTTATCGATGATGTCGTCGTGGACCAGGGTCGCCGTGTGCAGAAATTCCATGACGGTGGCCATGCGAATCGAACTTTGATTCGATCCGTCGCCGCCGACGGCGTAACTGGAAAGGATCGTAAGCGCCGGCCGTACCCGCTTGCCGCCGGAGCGACGCAGATACTCGCCGATGTAGGCGATAACCTGGATGTTGGACTGGGCCTGACGTTCGAATTCCTGCTCGACCAGGACCAGTTCCGGCAAGACTGAATCAAAGATTCGCTTTGCTTCCAGCTGGGCCTCATCAACGACGGCGGTTTGCTCTGCTGTGGGCATCTTAGTTACCGTTTATTTTCACCGGCGCTGTTCATGCTTACTGCTCACTAATTCGATCGATAATTCGTGAACTGCATGTTGATGCCAAAATCTTTGGCCTTCAACGTCGCGATTACCTGTTGCAGGGTGTCGCGATCTTTTCCCGAGACCCGCACGGTGTCACCCTGAATCGAAGCTTGGACTTTGGCTTTCGAATCCTTGATCAGCTTCACGATGTCCTTGGCTTTGTCCTGCGGAATTCCCTGTTGAATTTCGACTCGCTGGCGGACCGTGCCGCCGGCCGCCGGCTCAACGGCGCCATAACTCAGGGCCTTGAGCGGCACGCCGCGGCGCACCAGTTTCTGCTGCAGGATATCGTTCATATTCCGCAGCTTGGTCTCGTCTTCGGCAGTCAGCACCAACTCTTTATCTTCCAGGGCGACGTTGGCGTGGCTGCCCTTGAAGTCAAAGCGCTGCCGAATCTCTTTCAATGTTTGATTGATCGCGTTGCTAATTTCAGCGCGATCAACTTGCGAGACGATGTCAAACGAATTCTGCTGGGCCATGCGATTCGAATTGCTGGGTTGAGAATAGCATCAAAGCCAGAGCATGTGAAAGTGTTCTCTAGATTTTGGCGGGACAGTGCGCCGTCCGAGGGGGAGCCTGGTTCCCTCCGAATTGAAACAGTGTGCGGAAATTGTTGGAGGTGACCTCAGCTATTTCATCCAGGGACCGCTCATGAAGCTCCGCCAGAAACTTTGCGGTCTCAACGACACGTGCCGGCTCGTTCCGCTTGCCGCGAAACGGAACGGGCGTCAAATAAGGACAGTCAGTCTCAACTAACAGACGGTCAAGCGGAAGTTGACGCGCAACCTCGCGAAGCTCCGAAGCTTTCTTGAACGTAAGATTCCCGGCAAAAGAAATATAGAAACCCAGATCGAGCGCGTCGTTCGCCATCTGCAAACTCCCGCCGAAGCAATGCAACACCCCGCCCCGATCATAGCCGCCCAGTTCGTCGCGGATGGTTTTGATTGTGTCGGCGTCCGCTTCGCGCGAATGAATGATGACCGGCAGATTCAGATGGCGAGCCATTTTCAGCTGACGAGCGAACACCGTCTGCTGCACATCGCGCGGTGAATGATCGTAGTGATAATCGAGGCCGATCTCACCCCAGGCAACCACTCGTTCGCTCTGTTTGGCGAGATCGATTAGACGTTCTTCGGCGGCATCATCGAACAGCTTCGCGTCGTGAGGATGAACACCCACCGCCGCATAAATGGACTCATGCTTTTCCGCCAACTGCACAGCGCGTTCAAACGCGCCGCTGTGAGGATCGCCCGTGCCGACATTGAGCATCGTGGTGACGCCCGCAGCGACGGCCCTGGCGATTACTTCATCGCGGTCGTCGTCATACTCGGGACCATCGATGTGGCAATGTGAATCGACAAACGTCATCAAAGATCAATTACCGGTCGTAATCGGCGGCAGACGTGCGGCGCG
>DATANL010000411.1:0-2627 GCA_036266295.1 Pyrinomonadaceae bacterium
CGCGGTTGGTGACCGCGAGCACTTTCAGCTTGCCAGCCTCCACCAGCGGCCGCACGATCGCGTAGGCCGGCATATAGACGTGGATTACACCGGCTGCGAGATCGGTGGCGGCGCCAGCAGGGTTCTTATAAGGCACCTTGGCCATCTTCAGCCCGACCGAGTGCAGATAGCCGGCGAATACGAAATCAGTGAAACCTGTTGCGGTCGTCCAGTTCAGCTGGCCAGGCTTCTCGCGTGCAAGCGCCTCGAGCTCTTTGAGTGAGTTTACGTTGAGTGACGTTGCCACGCTCACCGCGACTACGGTCTTCGTGATGCGGGCGATCGGAATAAGATCTTTCGGATCGTAGGGGAGCTTGTCGTGGAAATAGGGGTGGGCGGTGAAGGAACTCACCGGCGAAACCAGCAGCACATGGTCGTCGTTCGCCTGAAGAAAACTGGTGATGGCGACCATGCCGTCGCCGCCGGGGCGGTTCTCGACGACGACCGGTTGCCCCCATTTTGCGGAAAGCTTATCGGCCAACAGTCGTGCGCCGATATCGACGCCGCTTCCCGGCCCGAGCGTGATGATGAATCTCACCGGGCGGCTGGGCCAGGCGTCCGCCGCCGCGCTCGGCTGTGACAGCAGCGGCGACATCAGAAAGAGTGCCGCGGCCAGAATCGAAAATGACCAAACGGGCTTTGCTGGGTTGCTCATGGATCCTCCCGGGGGCCGGGCGGCCATTCGTCGCGGTGGCCGTTGCGGCGCGTATTAAATTAACCCCCGAGAAAGCCTACCGCATCCTCTGGCTATTCTGCCAGCTTGACGCCTTCCGGGCGCTATTGTCTCGTGGTCGCAGGGGCAGTTGCCCCGAAATTGCCGCCTTCACGCCCGAGGTTGCGGCGTCGGTAGTTGACCGGAGCTCGCCATGCCGTCGTTTCTGTTGTCGCCTTTTGTGAAATGGTCGCTCGCCGCTTTGGGCGGCGCGATGATCGTGCATTGGGCCGTTAAGGAAGCGCGCCGCATCAATGAAGAGCTTGAGCAGGCGAGGCGGGTGAAGGCGAAAATTACGGATGCCGAGAATCGTCCGACTTTGCGCCGCGATCCGGCGACCGGCGAGTATCGGCTCTGACGATCGGCTTTCCTGACCTAATCGAGATGGCGGTTGGTGATGCTACGATGGCCGCCGACCATGGCTGTGAAGAACAGCACGATCAGCACCCACCCGATAATCTGAAACTCGATCACGGCGGTCTCCCCCTGCGATCCCGCATTCGGATCGTGTGGGTAGCAGCCGCCCCTTCAACGGCACGTAAATTCGCCTCGACTTGACCCCTTTTGGGGCCGCCTCTAGGGTCGAATCTCTTCCTGTGCTTAAGAATCAGTTTCTATCCGATGGCTGAAGCCAAACTTCGTGCCAGCGAGCGCACGCATCCAGACAACCTGGACCCGTCCCGGTCTTTCCAGGGGCTCATTCTTGCGCTGCAGCAGTACTGGGCCAACTGGGGCTGCGTGATCCTGCAGCCCTATGACATGGAAGTGGGAGCGGGCACGTTTCACCCAGCGACCACGTTGCGCGCGCTTGGCCCGAAATCGTGGAACGCGGCCTACGTGCAGCCGTCACGCCGGCCGAAGGACGGCCGTTACGGTGAGAATCCGAACCGGCTTCAGCACTACTACCAGTTCCAGGTGATCCTGAAGCCGTCGCCGCCGGACATTCAGGACCTCTATCTCAATTCGCTCAAGGCGATCGGTATCGACCCGAAGATCCACGACATCCGCTTTGTCGAGGATGACTGGGAAAGCCCGACACTCGGCGCCTGGGGACTCGGCTGGGAATGCTGGTGTGACGGGATGGAAGTGTCGCAATTCACGTACTTCCAGCAGGTGGCAGGATTCGAATGCGCGCCGGTCGCAGGAGAGCTTACCTACGGGCTCGAGCGGCTCGCGATGTACGTGCAAGGCGTCGACAACGTGTTCGCGCTCAATTTCAACGGCCGCAACGACGACAAAAAAGTCACCTATGGTGACGTCTTCCTGCAGGCCGAGCAGGAATATTCGCGGCACAATTTTGAATTCGCCGACACCGCAATGCTGTTCGAGCAATTCAAGATGGCGGAGGCAGCCTGCAAGAAATATCTCGCCGCGGGCTGGGCCAACGGCAAGAAAGAACGCCACTTGATGGCACTGCCGGCCTATGACCAGTGCATCAAGGCGAGCCACGTCTTCAATCTTCTCGATGCGCGCGGTGTCATCTCGGTGACCGAGCGACAGAGCTACATCTTGCGTGTGCGTGAGCTTGCCAAGGCGTGCGGTGAGGCGTGGCTGGCGACCGAGGGCGGCGGAGCATCATAAGATTTTCGGTGCACATCGCGGCGAGGACGCGTCGGCGTCAGCAATTGGCAGCTATAATTATTTGAATCGGCATGGGGGCGCCGACCGGTCATGCTGTTCTGGGCATTCGTTTTCATCGCGGCAGCAGTCCTGCTGTACGCGATCATCATATTCAACAGCCTGGTGCGCACGCGCCAGATGGCGAATGAGGCCTGGAGCGGCATCGACGTCCAGCTCAAGCGTCGTTCGGAGCTTGTTCCGAACCTTGTCGAGTCAGTCAAAGGATATGCCACGCATGAACGGTCGGTCCTTGAAG
>DATANL010000412.1:0-6334 GCA_036266295.1 Pyrinomonadaceae bacterium
GGTGTAAAGAGCAGTGGCGTCGACCAGTTAATCAAGGGCGCTTATCGAGTGCTCGGTTTGATGTCGTTTCTTACGGCCGGTGAAAAGGAAGCGCGCGCCTGGACCATCCCGCAGAACTCACGCGCGCAAGATGCCGCCGGAGCAATCCACTCCGACATCGCGCGCGGTTTCATTCGGGCCGAAATTGTGAGCTATGACGATTTGCTTCGGGTGGGATCTTACGCCGCCGCGCGTGACCAGGGGCTGCTGAGACTCGAAGGAAAGGACTACATCATGCAGGAAGGCGACATTGTGAATTTTAGATTCAATGTGTGACCCATGAAAGTGCGCGATGTATTAAGTTGCTCAATGATGATGGATGGTATTTGGTTGTGACTGAGGGTAGCCATCGGCAATTCAAGCATCCGACAAAGTCAGCTGGGTAACTGTTCCCGGCAAACGCAATGACGATTTACCTCACGGAACGTTGAATAGTCTTCTTAAACAGGCCGGGTTGAAGAAGTAGGAGAAACTCATGCGATATGCAATCGTGATCGAAAAAGCTGAAAACAATTACGCGGCATATGTTCCGGATTTGCCCGGCTGTGTCGCTACCGGTCAAACTGTCGAAGAAACTGAGAAGGAGATCCGAGAAGCTATCGATTTGCACTTGCGAGGAATCCGCGAGGATGGGCTGCCGATCCCTGAACCTAGTAGCAGTGTTGACTACGTTGAGATTGCCGCATGATGTTCATCTAAGAACCGCTCGGATCCCGACGATGATCAAGTAAATAATCGCCACCACGATCGCGATCTTGATCAGCGCAATCGCCAATCCGACCAGCATCCCGATAATGCCGAGCGCCACGCCGGCGGCTGCCAGCACCAGAGGCACGCCCACTGCCAGCACAAACAGCACCAATAAAACCATGCCCACGATCTTGAGAATGTCGCCTGCTTCTTTCATCTTTGTTCGCTGAGACTGTCGGCCCTTTCCGCCCGTTCTTCTTGTCCGGGTCAATATACGAAGCACTTCTACGGATCGTTCCGTCAACCTGCCGTACTTCCATACAAAAAAATAGGCCGCCCGAAGACGGCCTGACAAAGAACGTGTTTGCTCGGTTATCGAGTGATGGTGATCACGCCTACTCGCTTGCCGCTGGGCGAGATTATGGTCGCCGTCGGAGCGAGAACATTCTCAGTGGTCAACAGCAGTCCGAAGTCGTCGAAGTTGGTTTCCGATTCAATTCGGGCTTCGTTGCGATCCTTGATGTTTATGATCTGGCCCAGTTTCTGGAATTGATGATCAGGTGAAACGGCCCAGAGTACGAACGCCTGGCCTTTCGGCGCTTCATGCAGGTCATGGAACTGCACGAGTATTTCAGTCGTCTTTCCGTGCTTGCGCGGCTCAATGAAAATGTTGGCGCGTGCGCCTTCCATCGCTCCGCTGAAATCAATCTTCAGCTTGGTGCTCTCGTCCTTCTTCCATGCCGGTATTCCCAACATCGGCACGTTATAGTCAGCAACCAGAGTCGGGCCGGCCGGCGTAACTACACCTGCGACTTGTTCGCCCACCGCAGCGACACTGGCGCCGAACGGGATCACTGTTAGTCCCGACGGTACCGAGCTACGGAAGAAGACATGCGTATTCGGATCGTAAGCCGTCAAGTTGTCTTCGGGCGACGCGAACAACATAAAACGCGTCAAGGGCGTCGTCGTCGTGAAGGTCCCGATGCCGTTGGCTACCTCAATCGGTCCGAGCGACGTCACCGCTCCGGTTGGATCGACTGCATAAAAATTGAGTGCCGACAGATCGGCCGGCAGTTTTTCGAGATTGACTTTGATTGTGGTTCCGTCGCTGCTACGTAGAATGGTAGCGCGACCTATGGCTCCGGTGATGCCGACCGGATTCAGCGAAACTACGGTTTCTTTTCCTACCGGGTATTCAACGATGGTGTACGTGCCGTCGGGATTCTGGACAGCTTCTCTTTGGACCTTTGTCACTGTGGTCGTCTGCACCTGGCTGACCGCCACAACAGCAAGGGAGAGCGAGAGCATGACTGCTCCCACAAATATTCCTGCAGTTTTGCGCATAAAATTTCCTCCTTCTAAAACCATGGTTTGTGTTGTGTCGGGAATCTTTGAGGCTTTGCCGGGAGGTTGATGTGCAAGGACCGTGCCGACTCAGAAAGTGTCTGAATCAGGCTGAGGAGGATGCATGACTGAGAATAATCAGGAAACGCGTGCAGATGTTCGCGTTCGAAAGCCGTTCAGAAAAGTGGTGACCCGAACGCTTTTTCCGTTCAGCGGGCGAAGGCGAATATTGTAATTAACTGATTCTTTCGGTGGTGATACGTTTTGAGACCACGGAGTTAATGCCGGGCACGCGGACGTCCTCGCCCGCATAACTGTGTTATTTATCTTGACTGCGGACGGGGGACGTCCGCGTTCCCAGCAAAACGCACGACCATTCTTTCGCAGTTTTCCAACGGCCTGGATTAACTGGGCAACTCGAGCCAGCACCTTCGCTTAGTAATTGTGAAGCTCAACAATCGCCTTCAGCACGTCGGCGCTCTGCGGCAGGATGGCATCTTCCAGTTGCGGCGCATAGCCGACGAAGGTGTCGAGCGCGCCGACACGCTGCACGGGCGCGTCGAGATGTTCGAATAACTCGGTAGAAATGCGGGCCGCGATCTCTGCGCCATAACCCCAGGAGATCGAGTCTTCATGCGCGACGATGACTCGGGAAGTCTTCTTCACAGATTCAGCAATGGCATTCCAGTCGTATGGGCTGACTGAACGCAGGTCGACGATCTCGACGCTGATGCCTTGCTTCTCGGCTTCCCTGGCGGCGACGGCGGAACGTTGGACCAGCGCGCCGTAGGTGATGATCGAGAGATCGCTGCCTTCACGGACCGTCTTTGCTTTGCCGAACGGAACCATGAAATCGTCACCCGGATAAGCCGACTTGTTGTAGGCCTGACGATAGAGATGCTTGTGCTCGAGGAAGATCACCGGATCGTCGCAACGAATCGCGGTGCGCAAAAGTCCATTCGCGTCGAGAGCGTTTGACGGATAGACGACGCGGAGACCGGGAATCTGCGTGAATAAAGAGACGCCCGATTGCGAATGATAAATCGCGCCGCCTTTCAGGTAACCGCCGACGGGAACGCGAATGACCACCGGCGAAGAAAACTCGTTGCCCGAGCGCCAACGCATCAATGCCAGTTCATTTCTGATTTGATGAAAGGCCGGCCAGATGTAATCGAAGAATTGAATCTCGACGACCGGCTTCAGACCGCGGGTCGCCAGCCCGATGGCCCGGCCGGCGATGTTCGCTTCGGCCAGCGGTGAATTGTAGACGCGCTTGCTGCCGAACTCGCGTTGCAGGTTCGCGGTCACTTTAAAGACGCCGCCTTTGCCCTTTACGTCGTTGATGTACTCTTCGCGCGAGCAATCAGCCACGTCTTCACCGAAAACGACGATGCGCGGGTCGCGCTTCATCTCGGTGTGCAGGCAGCGATTGATCAAATCAACCATCGTCCCGGGGTTGCCAGTCAATTCAACCCGGTCTTCGGTGTCGAACTCCGCCGAAGTCGGATCAACTTTCGGCGAATAAACAAAGTCCAACGCCGTGTCACCGGCGGGTTGCGGACTGGCCAGCGCCGCATCAGCCGCCTCGTTCACTTCGCGATCGACTTCGTCCTTTATCTCTTGTAGTTCGTCCGCCGTGGCCACGCCGTCCTGCACCAGCGACGCGCCAAAGCGCTTGACAGGATCGCGTTCGGCATCGGTGACGCGCTCTGCCTCGCAGCGATACAGCTTTTCGTCATCGGACAATGAGTGCGAATAGGGACGAATGACCTTCGCGTGCACGAATGACGGGCCGCGGTTCTTGCGGCAGTTATCAACCGCGCGCTGCATCACCGCGAACGATTCAATTGGATCGGTGCCGTCGCACTTTTGCCGAAACAAATTCGGAAAGCCCGAGACCAACTTCGATACATCGCCGCCGGCAGTCTGAACTTCGACGGGCACGCTGATCGCATAGCCGTTGTCTTCCAGCAAGAACACCACCGGCAGGCGCAGATTGCACGCAGTGTTCAGCGCCTCCCAAAATTCGCCTTCGCTGGTGGTCCCGTCGCCGAGCGAAACGTAGACAACTTCATCACCATGAAAATTCTTGATTCGTCTTTTTAATTCTTTGACCAGCCTGATGCGATAGGTCGCTTCGGCACAACCCACCGCCTGGAGCAGCTGCGTTCCGGTCGGCGATGACTGCGAGACGATGTTGAGCTTGCTGTGTCCCCAGTGCGAAGGCATCTGGCGTCCGTGCGAGTTGGGATCAGCTTCGGCGCCCACGCTCTCAAGCAACATTTCCAGCGGCGTCATGCCGAGCTGCAAACACAACGCGCGATCGCGATAGTAGGGATAAAACCAGTCGTAACCCGGACGCAGGCACATGCCCGCCGCAGTTAAAATCGCCTCGTGACCAGCGCCGCTAATCTGAAAGAAGATGCGGTTCTGGTTCTTCATCTGAATTTCTTTGTCGTCGAGTCGCCGCGACAGGTACATCGTGCGAAAGATCTTCAGCATCTCTTCGCGGCTGAGCTTCGGCAGTTCGCGCGCGCGTTCGCGTTGCTTCGGACGCCTGGTCTTTCGCGGAGGAGTGAGTTTGGTGATGGGCGAGGGCACGGGCTTAGGTTCAGCTCTGGCGACGGCTTTGCCGGTGAACGCTTGCTCGGGCAGACCGTCTTCAGATTTCTTGACGAGTCTTAGAACTTTAGTGTCGCTCATGATTGCTTTGAATGTCCTAAACGGATTAACGGCCCTCTAAAATTTGGCGGTAATCCTCAGCCATCCCCGGATGCCCGTGAGCCGTCGATACGTCGACGCCGCGTTGATATGTTTCGCGAGCTTTGTCCGGTTGATTTGTGCGGTCGTAAGCTCCAGCCAACATGCCGTAAGCATTACCTTCATCGTCGGCGGTTGCCAGATAACGCTCCAGCGTTTCGATCAGCTTCGCATCGTCGCCGGCTTTTTCATATTCCTTTGACAAGCCGAAAAGCACCGCCGCGTTCGAAGGATCGTTGACGAGTATTTGTTCGAAGATTTCGATGCGTGATGCGGCCATTCTTTGCCTCTGCCTTTCTCCCGGAGGGATCGCGCGTTACTTTCCGATAATCAGTTTCGCGATCGTTTGCAATTGCATGTTCGAGGTGCCCTCGTAGATCGCGCCAATCTTTGAATCGCGCCAGAATTTCTCGACCGGATAGTCTTTGACGTAACCGTAGCCGCCGTACAACTCGATCGCTTTTGACGTAATTCGTTCAGCCGCGCGCGACGAATAAAGTTTGGCCATCGCCGCTTCTTTAACGAAATTCAGTTTCGCATCTTTCATGCGCGCGGCGTTATAAACCATCAGCCGCGCCGCCTCGAGGTCGGTGGCCATTTCGGCCAGTTGAAACTGCACGCCCTGAAAATCGCTGATGTTCTTGCCGAACTGTTGCCGCTCTTTCGTGTAATTCAAAGCGGCTTCCAAAGCGCCGCGCGCGATACCGATCATTTGCGCGCCGATACCGATGCGGCCTTCGTTCAGGGTTTCAATCGAAACTTTGTAGCCCTTGCCGAACTCGCCCAACAGATTCTCTTTTGGCACCTGGCAGTCTTCAAGGATCAATTCGGTCGTCGATGAAGCGCGAATGCCGAGTTTGTTCTCTTTCTTCCCGACGGTGAATCCTTCAAAACCCTTTTCGACGATGAACGCCGTGATGCCGCGATAGCCGGCTTCGGGATTTGCGTTCGCGAACAGCACGAAGATCTCCGCTTCCTTGCCGTTCGTGATCCAAAGCTTGCGCCCGTTCAAGACGAAATGATCGCCCGCGTCAGTCGCGCGCGTCTGCATGGCAAAAGCATCAGAACCCGATCCGGCTTCGCTCAATGCATAGGCGCCAACTTTCTCGGTCGCTAACTGCGTCAGGTATTTCTTTTTCTGATCGGCGTTGCCCCAGCGAATGAACGCGTTGTTGACCAGAGTGTTCTGCACGTCGACAAATACACCGAGCGAAGCATCGACGCGGGACAATTCTTCGACGGCCAGGATGGCTTGAAAGAACGTGCCGCCGGCGCCGTTGTATTCCTCGGGCGTTTCGATGCCCATCAAACCAAGTTCGAAACACTGTTTCATTACCGATGGATCGAGGTGCTGTTGCTCGTCCATCTCTTCGACGCGCTTGCGAATTTCGCCTTCGGCAAATTCGCGCACGCTGTCGCGAAACATCCGTTCGTCCTCGGAAAGCGTCGTCAACGGACGCGCGAGCGATTCCTCTAAAGCCGTTTGAGTCTGAGTCATATC
>DATANL010000413.1:0-4167 GCA_036266295.1 Pyrinomonadaceae bacterium
GGCTGCGTTGAAGATTAGGAAGAAGCTGCCTTGCGTCTGATGCCGCCACATCGGATTGTTCGCGAACATCACGACGTGACCCTGGCCCACCGGAACGTCGACCACCGCCGGCGTGTTCGCCAGTTCTGAGCCGCCGGCCAGCATGCCGCTAATCAAGAGGTTCTTCTCGTCTTGAGCGAACCTTAAAATGATTCGCGGTCGTTGATTGAGCGGAATGAAGAAGGCGCCCTGCTGTTGCCTCTGTTCAGCGGCAGCCTGTTCCGGATTCGGCCGCGATGGCGGCCCCGCCAACGGCATTCCCTGGATGATATCGGGATCGGTTAAAGAGCCGCGGCCTGACGCGCGATTTGCTCCTCCGGCACCGCCGGGCCCACCTTCGCCACCGCCACCGCCGAAGCCGCCACCGCCTCCGCCGCCAACCTGAAACACCGGCGCCTGGTTGAAATAGATCGGCAGGGTGTCACCGAAGCCATAGGCAATCGGGCTGCGCTTATCAGCAAAAGTGGCGTTGTAAACCGAGCCGCGTGCCTGGAGTGCCCGCGTGGTCTGAATGTTCACTCCGGTCACGATGCCATAGTCGATCGGCACGCGTGCGCAATTGCTTATCGGTATGAAGAGGCCGCCATCTTCAATAAACTTTTGCAAGTTCACTACGCCCGCGAGGCTCATGCCGCCGCGTATGTCATCGGCCTGGTCCGGAGCCAGTGCCATGTTGGGTGTGACCTCGCTTGCCTTCCACGGGATCGGGTCGCCACGCATCGGAATGCCGTTAACGATTGTCTGCGCCGAACCGCCCACCGGGGGGAAGATGATAACGTCGAATTTATCCCGCAGCTTTGGCGTGTTGCGAATGACCTGATCCGAAATGTACGTGTAAGGAACTTGTAGTCGATCAAATTCGATTCGGAACCAGCCGTCGTTTTGCGTGTTGGTCCAGGTGTGCAATATGGCGATGCGCGGCACCGCCAGCAGATGGGCCTTAACGTCAGGCAGTTTGTCGACGGCGACAGCTTTGAGGCCCGAATCAGCTACCGGGCCAGTCAGCGTTTGTTTTAGATCGCCGGCGTTGTCGGCTGCTTTTATGATGAAACTTCCGGCGTTGAATTTCTGACCGCCCGCCTCGAACGGTTCCTCCGCGGTATTTATCTTTAAGTCCTTGAGTCTATAACGCAGCGACATCAAAGTGTTTTCCGCGTTGTGATTAATGACATAAGCGACCGGGGCCGCCGTGGACGAGATGCTTCCCGTTACTTTCGCATCAGCTTTCAGCAGGGTCATCGGCGCTTGCAACACGGACTTGTCGGTGACGCGGATCGTTTTCACATTGCGCATCGCGCCCAGCGTCCAACCCGTGTCGTCATACGGCGCCGGATCGTTGACGTTGTAGTACTGCGTGTCGAGCATCATGTCAGCCATACGTGAGTAAGGCTGGTCCATGCGGACTACGTAAGAGCCGGCCGGGTACTTCTGATCCTTGACAGTGATCTCCTTATCAGCCTTGTTAACTTCGACGCCCATCAGCCGGAGCAGATTCACCATGTCGGCGGCTTCGACTATCCTCGGTTGATCGGAGGGAATGACCCACGCCGCGGGTCCTTCGTTCGTGGCTTTGGCGACCGACCGTTTGCTCTTTAAATAGAAATTCTTCAGGAATCGATCTTTGTTGTTGGCGACGAAATTCATCGCCAGCAGAATCGCCGATTCCTGCATGTTGACGTTGTTGCGCAGCGACCACTTCACGCGTGGCTGCGGCGGATTCGGTCGGAACCAATCGCGTTGCGCCTGGGGCCCAACGTTCCGGTCCTGGGTGTCGGCGACGCTGTTGCCAAATGTCTCGTAGAAGCGGCCAATCGAATTGTGACCATTGGCAACATAAAACATGTAGTTCGGCGCCCAGCCATCGTAAAAGCCGTGCGTCCATACACCGGGGACGCCACGCTTGGTCATCTCTTCAATCTCGTGATACGCGAGGACGTTCCATTCATCGATGACGATTGGATCGAGCCAGGCGTTGTATGGACCAGTTCCGGTTGAGGTGTAGAGAAAGGGAACCGACTCGTGCAGATCATGCAGGATCGTTGGGTGATATTCGATGAAGGTCTTCATCTGATTACGCGACAGGGCCAGTGCCATTCCCAATCCGTCGCGGTTGTTGTCGTGCGCGACGTACTTGCCCCAATAAACCAGCGAGGGCGTGTTCTTGCCGGGGTTCGCCTTTCGGTAGTTGTAGGTGTCGACCATCATGTCGTGACCGTCGACTTCCAACACCGGCGTGATCAGCACGATGACGTTTTTCCGAATCGCCTGGATGAACGGGCTCTCTTCAGTAGCGATGCGATACGCGAGTTCCATCAACATCTCGCATGAACCGGTTTCGGGCGAATGGATCGAGCCGGATGCCCAATAAAACGCCTTCCCTTCGCCGATCAAACTTTCCGCATCGGCGTCGCTGACGTTGCGTGGGTCGGCGAGCTTGGCCGTGATGTCTTTGTAGCGGCCCAGTTTTGCGAGTGTCGCTTCATCGCCGACCGCGATCAGCAACTGTTCTTTTCCTTCTTCGCTCTTCTCAGGAGCGGTGAAGACCTTCACGCGCGGCGAGGTCTTCTCAAGCTCGCGATAGTAGCGATACAGATCCTTCGAGTAAGTGAGATGGCCCGGCGCCCCGACTTCGTAACCGGTGATTTTATCGGGCGACGGAACCTTGTCCGACAACGGCAGATGATCGACCAGCTCGGTCATGAAATACGATTCGGTCGTGTACTCCTTGACCTTGGCGGCGTAGGCCTCGTTGTTTGGGCCGGGATTGGTCTTCGAGTCGTTTTTTGGCGGCGCGGTCGGATGCGCAGTCTTCGTGTTGGTTTGTTTTTGAGCGTGAACTCCGATCGAGAAGCGCGCGAGGGCGCCGGCAAGACACAAAACGAGCAGGCAAACACTAATAGTTCGCAGACGGACTTTGATTTTCATGGCTCACTCCAGGGAAAGGTTTCAGCAGGCGTGCGAAGCATACTGCAAGATCAGCGAAGAGCAAAGGGAAGAAGAGGAGTCAGGAGACAGGAGTCGGGATCAAGCGATGATATTTAGCACCACGCATTCTGTCTTCTGACTCCTGACTTCTGACTCCTGTTCTTAAGCCGCTTCTAAGACTTGGCTGTTGGCCTATCGCCAGCTACAATTGCGTCTGCACTTTCCGAATTACGGCGGCTATAGCTCAGTTGGTTAGAGCGCCTGACTGTGGCTCAGGAGGTCGAGGGTTCGAGACCCTCTAGCCGCCCCATCAAACATCGACAATCGATTATCGTCGTCGCTGACGAGGGTCGAGGTATTCGCGCAGTCCATCGCCAATAAAATTGAAGGCGAGGACGGTTAGCGCGATCGCGAGGCCCGGAAAGATCAGCGCGTGTGGCGCAGCTTGCAGGGTCGACAGGTCGCGGGCTTCTTCGATCATCACGCCCCATGAAGGCGCCGGCGGCGGCACGCCCAAGCCCAGAAATGAAAGCGATGCTTCCGCCAGCACGGCGCCGGCCATACCGAGACTTGCCTGCACGATCAACGGTTGAATTGCGTTCGGCAGAATGTGAACAAAGAGAATTCGGAAATCTCCGGCACCCAGCGCACGCGCGGCTTGCACAAAATCATATTCACGAACTTTTAGCACCTGCGCTCGAATTAGCCGGGCATAGCCGACCCAGCCGATGATGCAAAGCGCGAAGATTAATTTGTTCAGGCCGGCGCCGAGAAAAGCAACGAGAGCGATGGCCAGCAAGAGGCCTGGAAACGCGAGGAAGACATTGAAGATGTATCCCGACAAAAGCGAGTCCACCCAGCCGCTGTAAAAACCGGCGATAGCGCCGATGAAGGTGCCGACAAAGGCAGACACGAGCACGACGATGACGCCTACCTCGAGAGAGATGCGGGCCCCGAAGACGACGCGCGAAAAGATGTCGCGGCCGGTGGAATCGGTTCCGAACCAGTGCGCCGCCGATGGCGGCATATAGCGCATGGCGAGATTGGTCGTACCGACGTCGTAGTGGGCGATCCATGGGGCGAAGATCGCAACCATGACGAAGATGATCACGATGACCAGTCCGATGATTGAAAGGCGGTTCATAGAACTTGTAGGGGCAGGGCTCGTCCCTGCCCGCTCTTAATAAGGCGCACGGGCAGGGA
>DATANL010000414.1:0-4306 GCA_036266295.1 Pyrinomonadaceae bacterium
CATTTGACTTCAATCGCACCGATCGGGCGCAGACGGTCGCCGCCTGCGAATTCGTGCTCGAAGGCCTCTACGCCGAAAACAAGATTAGCCGGAATGAAGAAGGCGGCTACACGGCCGTCACCAAAGCGAAGAAGGATCGGCGCGGGATGATTTACGACGATCTGACTGAATCGAGTCGGTATAGCTAGAATAATTGATCCATTGATTCATCGGTTCATTGAATCAATGAAGAAATGGATTAATGAATCAATCAAATGCGTTTCACTCGCTATTCAAAATTCAACGGCCTCGACGTTTACGGGATCAATCTCGGCGACCTGATGGAAGGTCTGTCTGATTCCCTGCTCTACTCGGGTTACGACGACGATTACTACTGGACGCGCGAACGCGTGCCGCAGGACACTTCGCTCGACGCCTTGCGGCGGGCGCTTCTGGAAGCGCTGATGGAAAAGGGACTGTTGAGTCAACACCAGATTCAACAAATGCTCGCCGAGAACGAAGGCAAGTATGAAGGGTCGCAGCTACAGGAGACTTTGAATCAGCTAATCGAGCGGCTGGTTGAGGAAGGCTATTTGAAGCTGCAGGAAGAGCCCCGTACTTCAGAACAGCGGCGCCAGATGATGGGCAATGGCGAGGGGCGCATTGAAGATCCGCTGCCGCGCAATGTGAAGTTTGAAGTGACTGAGAAGGGATTGGATTTTCTCGGCTACAAGACTTTGCGGAACCTTTTGGGGAGTCTCGGGCAGAGTTCGTTGGGGCGGCATGACACGATGTATCTGGCGACCGGTGTCGAAGCCGAAGCCGCGAGCAAGCCTTACGAATTTGGCGACACGATCAATCTCGACGTGAATACGACGCTGTTGTCGGCGATTCAGCGCGAGGGTTTGACGGTCCCGCTCAATCTCGAATACAAAGACCTGCACGTGCATCAATGCGATTATCAATCGTCGTGCGCGACGGTCGTGATGCTTGATTGTTCGCATTCGATGATTCTGTACGGCGAGGACCGCTTCACGCCCGCGAAGAAGGTGGCGCTGGCGCTGGCGCATCTTATCCGCACGCAATACCCCGGCGACTCTCTGAAGATCGTTTTGTTTCACGATGGGGCCGAGGAGTTGCCGTTGGCGAAATTGGCTACCACACAGGTGGGGCCGTATCACACCAACACCGCCGAAGGTTTGCGGCTGGCACGACGCATTCTCCAGGCGCAGCGCAAAGACATGAAGCAGATCGTGATGGTCACCGACGGCAAACCAACCGCGTGTTTCATTGAAGGCGACCTGGGCGCGCCCGCATCCCTGCGGGCGGGACGCCGGCATCCTGCCGGAACGAATAAAACGGCGGCCAGGGATGGCCGCGAACCGCAGGCAGGTATGCCTGCGCTCCAACGGAAGCTGTACAAAAATTCGATGGGCGGTGACCCGTGGGTGATGGAAGCAACGTTTCGGGAAGTCCAGGCTTGCCGCAAGGGCGGCATCATGATCAATACCTTCATGCTCGCCAGCGATTATTACCTCGTCGAATTCGTCAAACAGATGACGGCCATGACGAACGGCAAGGCTTACTTCGCCAATCCTAATAACCTCTCGCAGTTTGTGCTGATCGATTTTCTAAGACGCCGAAAGAGTCGCGTGAAATAGAAGCGCGAGGCTTATCGAATGGTTTATCTCACCCGCAAGTAATACGTTCCCGCCGCTCGCTTCACCTCGCCGTCAACGCCAGTCAACGCGATTTGGAAATTGCCCGACTTAATCGAACTGGTCGGCACATCGAAGCCTAGGGTCGTCCCTTCTGTGCGCGTCAATGCATCTGCCGCGAACACGGACTCGCCTCCTGCGGTCGTTACATTCACCGCATACGATTCCGCCAACGGTTCATCCAACATCAATTGAACTGTGAGCACCTCGCCGCTCGTCGAAATTGTGGGCGCTGACTCGAGCGGCGTTGCGGCATCGAGCACGATGCTGGTCGTTAGTCCCTCATGCAAAGGCAGTATGGGCGATGACTCGTTGTGGGTCGGCGCGCCGGAGTCCGGCGGATGATTCGCCCTTTGCGGATTGGCGCTGGCCGATGGTTTTGGCAGAACCCGGCGCGGAGGCAGGTTCACTAAATGCGCTCTCTCTTTTCGCACCAGCAACGCAGTCGCCAAAAGCAGCAAGATGAAAGTCAACGTGGCAAACGCGTACTTCCAGGCGTGGCGGCGAAAGTCGAACAGACCGGTGAGAGTCTGCCAGGAACCTGAGCGAGCAATTGAAGTTCGGTCTGCGAAATTATCATGCAGGGCTTTCGAGACGTGCAGTTTTGTTTCGCGATCGCTTGTCAACAAAAACCGTTGTCGAAACAGATTTCGTTCAGCGTGGCTCAAACGATTTGCCGTGTAATCATCCGACAGCTCGAGTTCCGCGAGGCGCACCCGCTCTTCGAATGCTTCATCGATGAACAATGAATGTTCGAAGCCGGATTGCTCGGTCGCGTTCAGCCCGCCGAGCAGGAAACGCCGGATTGTCTCGTCTGAGAATGTCTGTTGATTAGCTGCGGCCATATAACTAACTTAACCAGCCCTGCCTAAGGGTCGGGCTTCTGAAGGGTTCATACATTTCTCGATGCACGTCTGAAGTTTCTCTCGGATGCGCAGCGCTCGCAGCCGGAGCGTGGCCGGCTTTATTCCCAATTCGCGGGCAATGACTTTCCGCAGATCGATCTTCGCTTTTTTGTCGGCCGCGTAATAACGTTCGATCAGTTGCCGCGAGTACGGCGCAAGCCGGTCAAGACAATTATCGAGACAGCCGTGAATCTGTTCGCGCGTTTCCACGTTCTCAGACGTATCAACCAGTCGCGGCGCAACCGGTCGGCGCAGATATTCGTGGTGCACATTATTCATCACGCCGAGGAAGTAAATCGCTTTGTCACCGGCGTAGATTTGTTCGATGTCAGCGACGCGCCGGGCCACCCGATCGATGGTTTCGTCGGCGAGTTCATCGGCCAGCGTGCAGCCGCGGGAGGCGAGAATCGTCACCAGCCGCCAGCGAATTCTTTCGTAAAGCAACCCGGCGCGTTCGCGATCTTCATCGAGCCAGTTGAGCAGGCGATCGAAATCGCTCTGCTCAAGATCTCGAAGTTGCTTGGCTGCTGACATCTTCCCTTTGTGTAGGGGCAGGGCTTGTCCCTGCCCGAACTTTCAATCCCAACCGCGGGCAGGGACAAGCCCCGCCCCTACAAAGTTACTGCTTGGTCACGGCCGCGAGCGCCACTGTTTTGTCTTCTTTCTGACCGGCAACTTTCACGGTCACTTTTGCGGCCTTCTCGTCGACGCTCACCACCGTGGCTTCACTCGACGAACCGTTAAGATTGACCTTCACTTTGTCGCCGGCCTTAAGTTGCACTGCCGCCGCCGGGCTTGAAGCCAGAGTGGCTGCGGGCGATGCCGCCGCAGGCGTCGCCGGTGCGGGTGTCGTGGCCGCCGGCTTATTTTCGTTGCTGCTGTTCGCGTTTTCCGTGCTGGATTCGCACGCCGAGAGCGTCAACGCCAGGAATGCTACTGCCAAAATTTTCATCGTCATGATCGTCCTCCGTAAATACGCTTCTGCGAGAAGCGTTGTTCAATTTCGCGGGTGAATGAGGAAAACCACCGAAACGTTTCATGACGAATTGAAATTTTTTTGAGTTGTGTGAGTTGCTTGAGTTCGGAGCGGTAGCCCTCCGGTCTACGATTGCTTTGCTGCAAAAGTCGATTTTCCGCGTCCGCGAAGCGGACTGAGTGAGAGTAACCCAGTGCTTTAGCGCTGGGACGGACCGAGATGGATTTCTCAGTCCGCGAAGCGGACGGCTGAAAAACGCCAGCAATGACCCCGGTTCTTTCAGTCGTCCGCTTCGCGGACTCGGTCATAGCTGGTTTCCCAGCGGTGAAGCGCTGGGCTACTTTCATTCGTCGGCTTCGCCGACTTTTGCAGTAAAGCCGTCCGGTCTACGATTGCTTTCCTTCAGCGCTGAAATCGTAGGCAAGATAGAGCTTCAGCGTTCCTTCCTGAATCTCGGACCGCACGTCTTTGACCACGGCTTTCAAGGTGCCGCCGCTGACCTGCACCGGCAGCGAGAGCGAAACCTGTGACGTCGGCAGGACAGGAAAAGGATTGAGTCGTTCATCAATCGCACGCCGCACAAAGGCAGTCACCAGCGTACTGACGAGCGGATTGACGCCTTCGAGATTGACCTCGGCCACGTTCAAAGTTCCGAACACCGTCTGCTTTCCGGCGTCGAACGAGAGATCGACAGTCGAGGTGGCAGTCCCTTTGAACTGAAAGCATTG
>DATANL010000415.1:0-7858 GCA_036266295.1 Pyrinomonadaceae bacterium
AGTCGTCGGGATCGTCGGATCGGCAAATGGGAAACTGGCAGTGGGCTGTAGCGCAAACGCATTGTTGTAGACGTCGATTGTGCCGTTGGCGAAATCGGCAGCGTAAAGAAAATTACCGGCGCCGTTGTTAGCCAGCGCCAGTCCCGTGTAGACGTGGCCCGGTTGGCTCGCGGCGATGACCGCGGTAGTCGAACCGGCAGCGGGCGCATTCGGACTCCATCCCGTAATATTTCCCGTGATTGAGGAAAACAGGAAAGCCGCTCTGCACGGCGGGCTGGCGCAAGGTCCCGGCAGAAGAAAGTCCGTGGCAGCGCCAGTGTTGGCGACCGTCCCCGTCGGCAGACCTGGGCTTCCTGGGATTGTCACCGTCGGCATGCCCGCGTTGAGGACGACGGGAGCGCCGCCCACATCGCCGCGGATGAGCTGCGTCGTGCTGGTCCCGTTGTTCGAGACCCAGAAGGGGCTGCTCGCGGTCATCGAAATGCCCCATGGGTTAACCAGTAGCGGATCCAGAACAAAGGCAAGCCCCGGCGAATCGGAGATCAAGTTCGTCTGCCGGTAGGCTGAACCCGGTGGAACCACCGGAATATTTGGAATGATCTCAGTCGATTCCTGGGCCCGCACCCCCCTGCCAAGAGGCGCCGGCCACAGCGCCACGACAAAAACGAAGATCACAATAAGCCCCGCAAGAATTGGGGTTCGGTGTTTGTAGAGATTGGCTAACATCCTCTTTTCCTCCTGAATCGAGCTTTGATTATGCTGCAAGCGAGTAGACTGCTTTTGGGGAAAACCGAGGGGTAATAAATCCTATGATAAAGCCCGGCGACTGTGGGTGAAGGCTCACTCTATTTCGGGCTTGCGGTGGTGTCAAGCAAATTCAAGCCTCGAAGAGTTTACGAAATCGTGTCTTTCTGTGTTGGCCCTAAATAGAAAAGGGCCAGGAGGTTCGCTCCTGGCCCATGACGTTTTCTGACTTCCTTTCTTAGCTCGCGCCGAAGCGTTGCCGGTATTCAGCTGAGGTAATGAACGCTTTGGTCATTTCCGCGACGATGTAGTCGCCGCCGAACGAGTTCAGTTTATTGAACCAGAAGTTAAAGCCCGCCACATCGGGATCACGACGCAGGTACCCAAAGTACTGCATAGTCACAAACGCCCGATTAAATTCGAGCGTGTTGAAGTAACTCGCTTCGGCGATCTTACGAAGCACCGTAGCGCGAGTCTCAGTCGCGGCGGCCAACCCGTTCACCAGCGAATCGCGGAAGACCTGGGTCGCCGGGAAGTTTCCACGAATTTCTCCGCCGCCGAACTGCGTCGTGTGGAAATTAACGTAAGCGCGTCCGGCCCGAATGTTCGCGATTTGTGCGGCCAACGTAGTGCCATTGCCTTCCGGCGCGTCCCACTTGCCAAAGAAGTTTCCGCCGACGCCGGGTGCGACGAACGGTGTATTGGTCGCATCGTTCGGATTGTTGTCGTTGAACGGAGTTCCGAAGAAGCCCCAGACCACCGGACCGTTTACGCCAGGTTGTACAGTTGCACTGGCGTGCACATGCGCCGCGACGAGGTTGTCGTTCACATCTGCCGTCTGTGCGCCAGTAACGTCGATGTTGGTAACCGCAGCGATCATAGTCATCGCGGTATCAGCGGCGTTGAAGGTAAATCTGGCGTTGCCGAACGAGTTCGGCCGGCGAGCGCCGCCCGTCAAGGTCGGCACAGTCGGTGGGACTTCCTGTGAGTTCGTGAGATTGACACGGAAATCACTGGTCCCCATGCCTGCGTTCGCCAACAACGCATCGACGTATTGCGCATTCGTCAGCGACGATGGATACGCCGCCTGAAAGTCCGGCCGATTGATGAAGTCGTTGAAGTACGCAGTCTTGTTTGCGTCAAGTTGAGCGTCGAATCCCGGCTGTCCGAACACGAGATTAGTCTGAAGTTGTTGCACGTCCTTTTCGAATTGCCCGTACAGCACTGGCGCCGGACTAGTGGGCGTGTTCACTCCAAATGCCGCCTCGTTGGCGAGAAACGCAATCATCCCAGTGTTCTGAAATTCCTGAGACAGGAAAAACGAAGCACTCACGTTGTTGCGCTTGACCGCAATACAAGTCGGATCCGAGCCGCACGAGTTTATTTCGTTGGTCCAGAAGGCCAAACCGGCCGGATCAGGCTCGCGGCCGAGAAAATCGAGATAGTGTTGCCTGACGAAGAATTGGGCCGTGTCGATCGGGTTGGTTGTCGAAGCCGATATGTCGTTATCAAGGATCGTAACCGTCGCCTGGTTCGGATTTCCCAAACCCACACCGGTGCCGGTTGGATTGGACAGCGCGACACTGATGACTTCATCACCTTCGACAAAGTTGTCGTTAATGATCGAGATGCGGAAGGTCTTCATCGTCTCGCCCGGATTAAAGGTAATTTTCCCGAGCGAGATTTCGTAATCAGACTTCTGCGATGCGTGTCCTACTTGAGATTCATCGAACGTGTTGAAGTTCACAGTTACCGTCGAAGAGGTATTGCCCTGACGGATGACCTGAAAGTCAACTTTGCCGCCGGATTCATCAACGAACTGGTTGGCGGTACCGAACTGAATCAGCGATGTGGCCGTGGCAGTTGTCGGATTGAGCTTGCCGAATAATCCGTGCTCTTCTTCGCCGGTGCCGGCCGTGAAATAAACCGTGTTCACGTCGCCGCCGTTGCCGCCGTTGCCAAATTGCAATGCCCATAATTCATCGATCACGATGCCCGTGCCTGATTCGTCCTGTAATTCGGCTTGCGGGTTTCCAATGGAACCAAGGACCGCGCCGGTCGATGGGTTGTAGGCGTGTATCGAAGGATTGCCCTCGCCGAAATTGCCGACGAGCAGCGCGCCACCGAAGACACCAAAACTGGCCGGAGCAATCGTCAGACCCCACGGTGCATTTAGCTGACCCTGGTTAATTGCGAACCCGGCATCGCGCACGCCGTCCGTGTTGTACTTGCGGACAAAGCCCTTACCAACGCCGTCCACGACATCGCTGCTCACGTTTCCCTCTGCATAGGTGACATAGAGCGAACCGCCGAGATTCTGGATGTTGAAGGTCCGGCATTGCGGACACGCGGCGGTGATCGTCGGGTCAATGACGAAGCTGCCGGGCAGCGCTGCCGCAAAGGTTCCGTTGAAGATGTCAATCTTATTGTTGGCAAAGTCGGCCGCGTAGATCCGGTTATTTACACCGCTCGCCCCGATCGCCAGGCCCGTCCAAACGTGCCCCGGCATGCTTACGATATTTTGCGCCGAAGTCCCGCTCGCTCCGTTCCAGGCATTTATGTTCCCGGTGATGGAAGCGAATATGAAATTCGAGGCCAAAGAGACGCCACCGCCTGGCGGTGGGATCTGAAAATCATTCGTCGAGTTCGCCACCACACCGGTTGGCAGGCCGCCGGGAATATTCACCGTCTGCGGACTGGGATTGAGCACGACCGGCGCCCCGCCCACATCGCCTCGAATCAGTTGCGTGGTGCTGGTGCCGTCGTTCGCCACCCAGAACGGGCTGGTTCCACGCGAGGTCATTCCCCACGGGTTTACCAACAACGAATCCAGGATCGGCGCGAAGCCGGGAATATCAGATACCAGCGTCGTAAGGCGATATGCCTGGCCGGCTGGAATCGGCGGCACTACGTTTGGATCAATACTGCCTGACTGCTGTGCGTGGGCCGGCGGCATCGACCGCTGCGGCGCCAGCAACACTAACAACAACGCGGCGACCATCACCGCGAGAAGAAACCTATAACGTCTGAACCGAACCTTCATTTTTGCCCTCCCGGCATTTTGTTTCTCTGCGAAACACAACTGTGCGCGCGGATGAATCACGCGAGCAGCGATTTCGAGGTGGGAACGGCCACTCTATTGGTTTGAATTCAGAACTGTCAAGATGCCATTAGTCATCACCTAGCGCTATTCAAACACGCATTTCGCGTTTCGTGCGGCCCTCGGTACAATGACGGTCCGCACAAAAAAGAAATAATGTGTGCCCCTGTAGCTCAACGGTTAGAGCAGCAGACTCATAATCTGTTGGTTCGGGGTTCGAATCCCTGCGGGGGCACCAATCAACCGGCGAGTTCTCTTACACTTCTTCTTCTTACTACTGTAACTTGAACCATTAATTGGCCGCTCCGGCAACTGATTGGTTCCAATAGCGCCCGGCAAGTTATTGGTTCCAATTTTTCAGAACCAGTACAACTTGCCTAACTTCCTTGAGATTGTTACCCGCTCTCCTTTAGCCGCACTGTCGGGCACTTAATGGTTCCAAAAGCGCGGCAATTTAATGATTCCAATTTTTTTGGAAAGTAAACTTTAGGGTAGTTGGAACGTGCACTCGTTTTGACCAAACATCTCGATCGAACTAGCAGAGGCTACGGCAAGCGCTGAAGAATCATCTTTGTTTTCGTCGGGAATTGCTGATCGCAATTGATGTGCAGCCTCCACCCGAGGACAACATGAGCAGCCCAACTTCCATCAATACGAAAACAGATCGAGTCAAGTCAGTATCGATCGGAATCGAACCGATGAATAAAGGTTTTGCAGTCTTGGCGAAGCTCTTCGCGCAAGTTCAGGCCTGTTTTCTTGTATCCGTTTTCATTGGAGTTTTCGGCATTTCGAGTTTGCGTGTGATCGCCTAAATTCGGATTTATCTCGACTGGTAGTGTTACAAGAGTGACACAAGAAAGGAGCGGACCGTTATCGTCTTAAGCAGGCATGGATGGTTTCATATTACGCAGTTGGTCTTCGGGTCTCGCCAGGGACCGCGTACATCCCATCTTCAGTTTTAGGTTCGCCAGCCGATCTCCATTCCTAAGTACCAACTGGCTCGGACGCCGACATCGCTTCCACAAAAGTCAGTGTCCGCAGTGAGGACAGCGCCCTCGCATTTTCGGCGGTTGCTGATGCGCGCAACCGCAGGGCATAGCTGGCTTCACACGAACATCGACGCTGGCACTCGCCTCCCCGCCCAACCCATCACGTACATACATCGTGACTCGGTGAAGCCCTACGGGCAACTCCGTTGTGCTAACTTGGTGGCCGGTACCGATGGGGCCTACCGCGCGCGCAACCCAGAAGACCTCGTCGGCCACACTCAGGCCGAAATCAGGGGAAAATCCACCGCCCACAAACCCTATTGGTTGCCCAACGTAGAAGTCTACCCCCGCGGCCGGCGCTGCTATGTACGCGACGCGCCGTTTGACCGGCGCATGGAACAGCTCCGTCTCGGCCGTTGTGGTTCGCAGACTCGCCGAGGCGACGATCTGCACGCGGCAGTGTTCTCCACCGGGCAGTAAGTCAAGATCGAAAACGTGCTGCGTCTCGGTGATGCCGCTCGCCAACGCCCGCCATTTTTTACCATCGTGGCTGAAGCGGACCCCGTACCTCAGCGAATTCGGGGATGCTGCTTCCCCGTGCCACGTCACTCGCATGATATTGCCATGATTGGACTTGACTCGCTTCACCTCGGTGATCTGCACGCGAGGAGCCTCGTGGCCCACTTCGATCGTCTCGAGCACCTTGCCCTCGTCCACGACCCGAATCGTGCGCAGCGAGGCGGGACGCGGGAAGTCAGCGTGGTAGTCATCGAACGGCCCTTCGGAATGGTGATGTTCGTGCGACGGGATAGCGGTCGCTACGTCAAGCAGGAGGCCCGCCTCGTCCAGGAGCTCAAGTTTTAAGCCCTCGGCTTCTGCAGGCCAGCGCGGTGGTTTACGGGGCAGATGAAAGGCACTGGTCATCTCGACGGAGCTCGCGACATCTCCACGATGGACTCGCAGCCGAAGGTGATAGAAGTCCGCCGACTCGGCCCCCCAGGGCGAGGACCTGATGTACTCTTCTGGCGGCGAGACCCCCACCTGATTATAGGCGGCCTCGCGCAGTGCTAGATACGTGTAGGGCCCGACCCAAACCGGCGCGCAGTAACTCATGAAGTCGAACGTCGTGTGCGGATCAAATAGAGCGATGCGAGCGGCATCGAAGCCGACCTCTCCGATGCTGCCTTGCGGAAGCCCGTTGTAGGTGGGGTACTTGGTATCCGGGTCCGACGCCGTCTGTGAGCATTGCGTGTGCTTGCGGTCCAGCGCGTGGCCGATCTCGTGCGATGCCTCGGGCGGCGAGTCCGCGAAGTAGAGCGCAACGTCGCCGCCGCCCAAGCCGCAAGTGCTGGCGCATCCGGCTTGCGGCGGTAGCAGCGCTATGTAGGTGTCCGAGCTGCCTGCCATCGCCCGCATCGAGGCGATCTGCGCGTGGAGATCAGAGAAGCCCTGATTTGTGGCAACCTTCTTGGTCCATGTCAGCACCTCGCAACCGTCGAAGTTGAAGCCGCTGATTGGATAGGTACGCAGAACGTAGTCGAGCGTGAGCAGTACGTCGAGCCCTGTCGCCCTCGCATCGACAGGTTTGTCGAAGAAGTCAGGACCTTGATAATGAATCAGCACGCTGTGCACGTCCAGGAGTGGAACATCTTCGAATGTTAGATCGAGTATTTCCTCGTCGAAATCAGAGGGCTGCGCCACATCGTTGATTCTTATCCTGCAGGTGATTTCCCCGGAACAGTACTGCCAGGGGATTCGGAAGTTGATCGTATCCCGCAGAGAGGCGCGGTTTATGAGGCTGGCCGCCTGAGCGGTTATCGGGCCGCCTAACGGCGGCAGATTGATGGGGCCCGCTTGACTCGAGACACGCAGCGAGCCGGTGATCTGATTCGGGATGTTGAAGCGATCTCTGCGAACAATCACGTCCGGATAGACGCGCACGATCGTTGGCTTGCCAGCCACGAGCGGGATGCTATTGTTGGGTGCGGATCCGGTACCCTGGCCGGCGGGGAAGTTCCAGTATTGAATTGCCTGAGTAAACTCGGTGCCGATGATTAAAACGTTTTTGTCGCAGTTTCTGAGCGCATCAGTGACGGTGCTGATCTGATGCTGTAGCCGCAAAATCTGCTGACGTAGGAGATGCGTATCAAGACCAGCCTTTGTATCCTCGATCAGGGTTTGCTTGGCCTCCTTGAGGTCGGCTCGCAACTGGGCGAGTTCGGCTCGCAGGGTTTGGCAGTCGTCTTGGCTCATGTTTGCCTCCGGTAAGGGATGCCAGCCGGCTTTACAAGGCCGCTGTTTCCGCCCCAGGTGGCGAGAATATCGGCCTCCGACTGGGATGCGTTTCTATGAAAGAAACAAGTGAAACGAACCTATCGAACAAACGACTCTGAGCAGCGCGACGTATATCACTTTTGCAATCCCAATTCAATTAAGATGGCCAATGCTAACGGAGCACTATCGCCAATCTCGTCTGGCCGACGTAGGTGGCTCGGTCAGTAACTGCCTTCTACTCCGGTGGACCCACTCTACTCAGCTCCAACGGGAAGGCGCACTTTCGGTGGGGCTCGCCTACTGCGATCGAGCGATTGCTACTCGCGGTGAGGCACGTCACTATGAACTTTGAATCGTCACACACCACAAAGAGTCCCTACAGTGAAGTTTTACTTAAGGTTGGTGACGGTAGATTATTGAGGAGAGATTGGAGGCGGCGATCGGAATCGAACCGATGAATAAAGGTTTTGCAGTCTTGGTGAACGTGTTTGCCTAAGATCGCGCCAGTGTTTATGCGTGCATTTTCACTGATTTTTCTCGCCGCGAAGTTAACTTGTGATCGCCCAAATTTGCTCACGTTGCGATTGGTAGTGACCCAACAGTGACCCAAAAGTGCGCTAGACATTTTAGGCGGTGATATAATTCCCGCCATTGGGATAGCGGCCCACTCGATTGGCTGCATGGCGAGTTTGTTGCTCTGTTTCGGTAGTCACGATGCGTATCCGCTGACACTCGAAAACGGCACTCTTCG
>DATANL010000416.1:0-3836 GCA_036266295.1 Pyrinomonadaceae bacterium
ACTCACCCGCCTCACCGCCAACGGCAAGACTGAGAATGCGGCGATCTCACCCGATGGCAAGACCGTGGTTTATGTGCTCAAAGAGGGCGCACAGAAAAGTCTCTGGATGCGCCAGGTGGCCACCAGCAGCAACGTGCAGATTGTGCCGCCGTCCGAAGCAAACATCGGCCGCGAGACTTTTTCTCCCGACGGCAATTACATCTATTACCAGGCCTACGATAAACAGAATCCGCAGGGAATACTTTTGCAGGTCGCGGCCCTGGGCGGAGTGCCTCGTAAGATATTGTCCAATATCTCCAGCGTGATTGGCTTCTCGCCCGACGGCAGTCGATTCGCTTTCATTCGTAACGACAATGCCGCCACCGGTGAAGATCAACTCATGATTGCCAACGCCGACGGCTCGAATGAAAAAAAGCTCACCTTCCGCAAGGGCGATTCATTCTTTGCTTCATCCGGACTGAGCTGGTCACCTGACGGTAAATTGATTGCGTCTCCCGCGGGCGCTTATGCCGGTGGTTTCCATCTGACGGTAGTAACTGTGAACGTCGATACGGGGGAACAGAAAGAGATCACGACAAAGAAGTTCATCGATATCGGACGCGTGTCGTGGCTGTCTGATGGCAGTGGCGTTGTGGTCAATGCGATGGAGACGGGCGCCAACCAGAACCAGATGTGGATGGTTCCCTATCCGTCGGGCGAGGCGCAGCTTATCACGCACGATTTGAATGAGTATGGCGGCGCGACTTTGACGGCGGATTCGCGGTCGATGGTCACCGTGCAATTCGATCTCACGTCGAACGTCTGGGTGGCGCCGGCAAATGATTTGAACCATGGCAAGCAACTCACCACCGGAAAGCTTGATGGTGATCGCGGAGTGACCTGGACGCCCGACGGCCGGATTGTTTACTCGTCCATTGCCGGCGGCAATGTGGATCTCTGGATCATGAATGCGGACGGCACCAATCAAAAGCAACTGACTTCTGATGCGGCGCAGGATTATAGTCCCTATGTTTCTCCCGATGGGCGCTATATCTTCTTCGGCTCGATGCGCGGACCAATGCCCAGCGTCTGGCGTATGGACATCGACGGCAACAACCTGAAGCAAATCACCGATCAGGAGGATTATCTTCAGGACCTCACGCCGGACGGGAAGTGGGTCATCTATGCGTCCTGGCGGAGCACGAAACAGTCTATCTGGCGGGTTTCAATCGATGGCGGACAGCCCGAACAAATCAGCAATCTCTTCATCAGCAACGCGCGCGTGTCGCCGGATGGGAAGTTTCTGGCGTGCAAATATCGTGACGAAGACCCGAATTCGCCCATCAGGCTCATTATCCTGCCGATTGAGGGCGGCACGCCGCTGAAGAGTTTTGATTTGCTGCCGACCACTAACGGTTCACCAGAGTGGGCGCCGGATGGAAAGTCCGTCACTATCGGTGATTCGCGCACCGGTACCATGAACCTCTGGAGTCTTCCGCTCGACGGCGGTCCCATGAAGCAACTGACCGACTTCAAGCCTGACGAATTTATTGGTCGAGAGTTGTCATTCGATCATAAATCGATGGTGATAGCGCGCGGCCGGATTACCAGCGACGTGGTTTTGATCAGCGACTTTAGATAGTTCGGAAAAGGAGAAGACATGGCATTAACAAATAGTTTGGCCGGCAGAAATCTGGGAATGCTCCTGTTGGGGCTTTGGCTGATTCTCACTGGGCTTCTGCCCCTGCTGAATATCAAGCTGTCGTCGACCGTCACTACCGGCCTGGCTGTGCTGGGAATAATCGCGGGCATCTTGATCTTGATTCGACGCTGAATGCTCCGAGAGCATTGCCGCGCTCGCTCTTGCAGAGTGACCCGCGCTGGGCCGCTCTCGAACGTCGTGCCGGTTTGCCGTCCCCATAATTGCGCACTTTGATAAATGCCTGAAACCATTTCCCCAGATTGGCAGGCTGCATTGAAGTGATGAGGCTAGCAGCACCGGAAAGATGACAGTGTCGCAACTCCGAACATGAAACGTTGCCCCCAATGTAATCGCGTTGAATCTGACGAAGCGCTGAAGTTTTGTCGCGTCGACGGCGCGCCGCTCGTTAACGTTTCATCCCCGATCGAAAGCGAAGCCGGAACCATCCAGCTTGCGTTCCCCTCAACCGAGATCGAGACGAACGAACTGCCGGACGGTACAGCTGCCAATATTAATCGCGCCACGGCAGCGACGACTGTGCTTCCGGCACAGCCATCGCCATTCACCTTATGGAGCGCGCGGTCAAGACCCGCACGGATCTGTGGGCCATACCGATGTTTGGCGACCGGAAAGAATATCTGTTGTCGAATTCAGCTTTCGATGAAATGAACCCGCAGCTTTCGCCCGACGGACGCTGGCTCGCCTATTCATCAGACGAAACGGGCGGCGATTACGAAATCTACGTCCAGTCATTTTCGGCGGACGGCAAATTGGGCGCGGACAAAAAATGCGTCTCGACGTCAGGCGGCAGACTCCCCGTCTGGCGACGCGATGGCAGCGAACTCTATTTCATTGCTGCTGACGGACAAATGATGGCCATGTCCGTCAAGACCGGCGGGACTGAATTTGAATTCACCGCGGCGAAACCGCTTTTCAAAACCCGAACGTTATCGTTAGAGGGCGGGATTTATCACGAATGCGACGTTTCACCTGACGGCCAACGGTTTCTCATCGGCACGCTCATCGGCGACACGAAAGCTCTGCCGCCGACCGTGATCATGAATTGGACCGCGGCTTTGAAGAAATGACATTGGCAGCCGGCACCAAACTTGGCCGTTATGAAATCCGCTCGAAGATTGGCGAGGGCGGGATGGGCGAGGTTTACCTGGCGGAGGACCTGGAGCTTCGGCGGCCGGTGGCGTTGAAGATTTTGCCTGCCGACCTGGCTGCGAATCAGGACCGCATGCGACGCTTCCAACAGGAAGCGCAAGCGGCCGCGGCGCTCAATCATCCGAACATCGCGCACATTTACGAGATTGGCGAAGCCGCTGACGTACACTTCATCGCCATGGAGTTCGTCGATGGCGTGACGCTCCGGCAACTGATTCACGATCGGCAGACGTCATTAGCGAAGCTGTTGCGCCACCTGCAACACATCGCTGAAGGCCTGGCGAAGGCGCACGCGTCGGGGATTGTTCATCGCGATCTGAAGCCCGACAACATCATGGTGTCGCGTGATGGGCATGCAAAGATTCTCGATTTCGGTTTGGCGAAACTGATTGAACCGCAACGGCCATCTGGCAGCCTTCCTGAAGGTAGCAATGAACTCCCGACCGTCATTATCCAACAACATTCAACGCCGGGAATGATTCTTGGCACGATTGGCTTCATGTCTCCGGAACAGGCCCAGGGCAAGATCGACGAAATCGATAATCGCTCGGACATCTTTTCTTTCGGCTGCATCCTTTTTGAGGCGGTGACGGGGCGTAGGGCCTTCGAGGGTAAAGACGTGATTGACACGCTCAACCAGATCATCCGCGCACCGGTAACACCGATACACGATTTTGCGCCGTCTGCTCCGGCCGACCTGCAGAGAATCCTGCGTCGATGCCTGGAGAAAGACCCGGATGAGCGTTACCAGACAATCAAGGATGTCGCCATCGAGTTGAAACACGTGCGGCGGGAGATGAAAGATGCCGAAACGCTTAGCGCCGCGTACTCTGACTCATCGAGAAGCGCCACGACCGCAAGCGGTGTCGCGGCATCGGTTCAGAGTGAAAGCTCGATCAGAGAGACTTCGCTTCCCTCAATTTCACCACGTCCATCCAGCGCCCAAAGTCTCGTCGGCAAACCGGGACAGGCGAAGTTACTGCTG